>NZ_JBFUGW010000001.1:0-118209 GCF_056402735.1 Rhizobacter sp. P3_C12 | reverse complement strand
GCGCAGTTCGGCGCGGAAGGCGCCGAGCGCCTGCGCGCCGAGGATGCGGCCTGGGCGCACTGGGAGCAGYGGATCGCCGACGCCCGCGGCGCGCTGCAGGCGATCGCGCAGCGCCCGGAGCTGTCGGCGCCGCAGCGCGAGCAGGCGCTGCAGGACGAGCTGGCCCGGCGTTTCAGCGGTACGGAACTGCAACGCGCCCACGCCATCCTGCGTTCCGTCGCACCGTGAGCCCGGGCCGGGCGGGGCGCCTGTAGAGTACGGCAGCGCCGATCGGGCGCCCCCTCGACCACCGCGGCCCATCCGGCCGCCAGGAGCTTCACTTGCATCTTCTGCCTCACCGCCCCCGACGGGCTGCCTTGTGTGCCGCCCTCGCCACCGCGCTGCTCGCCGGCGCCGCCCACGCCCAGACCGAGGCGCCCCGTTCCGGCATCGACCGCAGCGGCATGGACAACGCCGTTCGCCCACAGGACGACCTGTTCCGCCACATGAACGGCGCCTGGCTGCGCGACACGCCGATGCCGGCCGACAAGGCCTACATCGGGGCCTTCGAGCAGATCCAGGAAGGCACGCTCGCGAAGCTGCGCGGCCTGATCGAGGATGCGGCGAAGAACGGCGGCGACGCCGACGCGAAGAAGATCGGCGACCTGTACGCGAGCTTCATGGACGAAGCGGCGCTCGAGAAGCTCGGCGTCAAGCCGCTGGCCGGCGAACTCGCCGCGATCGATGCGGTGCGCACCCGCAAGCAGCTCAGCGTGCTGATGGCGCGCCACGGCCGGCTCGGCATTCCCTCCGCCGTCAACGGCGAGATCGACCAGGACGCCAAGGACTCCACCCGCTACGTCACCTACCTGAGCCAGGGCGGCCTGGGCCTGCCCGACCGCGACTACTACCTGAAGGAAGACGACGCCCGCTTCAAGGAGGCGCGCGCCAAGTACGTCGAGCTGGTCGCGAAACTGCTCACGATGGCCGGCGAGTCCCACGCCGAGGCCAGCGCCCGCGCGGTGCTCGCGCTCGAGACCGAGCTGGCCCGCGTGCAGTGGACGCGCGTCGAGAACCGCGATGCCGTCAAGAGCTACAACCCGGTGCAGCAGAAAGACCTGCCGAAGCTCGCGCCGGCCCTCGACTGGAAGGCCTGGCTCGCCGATGCCGGCATCGCCGGCAAGACGCCGGACGTGATCGTGCGCCAGCCGAGCTACTTCAAGGGCATGAGCGCGCTGCTGCAGTCGCAGCCGCTCGCCACCTGGAAGGCGTATGCGAAGACGCGGCTGCTGATCTCGTTCGCGCCCTACCTCAGCAAGGACTTCGTCGACGCCCAGTTCGCCTTCACCGGCACGGTGCTGAGCGGCACCACCGAGAACCGCCCGCGCTGGAAGCGCGGCGTCGGCATCGTCGAGCGCTCGATCGGCGAGAGCCTGGGCAAGGTCTACGTGGCCAGGTACTTCCCGCCCGAGTCGAAGGACAAGATGGAGAAGCTGGTCGGCAACCTGCTGGCCGCCTACAAGCTGAGCATCGACACGCTCGACTGGATGGGCCCCGACACCAAGAAGCAGGCGCAGGCCAAGCTCGCGACCTTCGTGCCGAAGATCGGCTATCCGAAGAAGTGGAAGGACTACAGCCGGCTGCAGATCCGCCGCGACGACCTGGTCGGCAACGTCATGCGCGCGCGCCTGCTGGCCGATGCACGCGAGGTGGCCAAGCTCGGCAAGCCGGTCGACCGCGACGAATGGTTCATGACGCCGCAGACCGTCAACGCGTACTACAACCCGGCGATGAACGAGATCGTGTTCCCGGCGTCGATCCTGCAGCCGCCGTTCTTCGACCCGACCGCCGACGACGCGGCCAACTACGGCGGCATCGGCGCGGTGATCGGCCACGAGATCAGCCATGGCTTCGACGACGAGGGCAGCCGCTTCGACGGGCTGGGCAACCTGCGCGAATGGTGGACCGTCGAAGACCGCAAGCGCTTCGACGCCAAGACCAGCATCCTGGTCGAGCAGTACGGCGCGTTCGAGCCGGTGCCGGGCTACAAGGTCAACGGCGAGCTGACGCTGGGCGAGAACATCGCCGACAACTCGGGGCTGGAGATCGCGTACAAGGCCTACCACCTGTCGCTGAACGGCCAGCCGCCGCTCGCGATCGACGGGCTGAGCGGCGACGAGCGCTTCTTCCTCGGCTTCGCGCAGGTGTGGCGCGGCAAGACGCGCGACCAGGCGCTGGTGCAGCAGCTCAAGTCGGATCCGCATTCGCCAGAGGAGATCCGCGCCAACGGCACGGTGCGCAACCACCCGGGCTACTACTCGACCTTCGGCGTGAAGGCGGGCGACAAGATGTACCTGCCGCCGGAGAAGCGCGTGTCGATCTGGTAGTGCGGATCTGGTGAGAAACTGGGGCGCATGAGCACCCCGCCCGAGTCGCCGGCCTCCCTCGTCCAGCTGCGCGAGAGGTTCGGCGAGCGCTACCGCTGGATGGTGCTGCTGACGGTCATGATCGGCACGATGGCGTCGATCATGGCCTCGACCATCATCAACGTCGCGGTGCCCGACATCAGCCACCGCTTCGGCCTCGGCCAGGAGCGCGCGCAGTGGCTGTCGGCCGGCTTCATGGCCGCGATGACGGTCTCGATGCTCGTCACGCCGTGGGTGCTCGACCGCTTCGGCTACCGCAGCAGTTACTTCGGCGCGGTGCTGCTGCTGATGCTGGGCGGCATCGGCGGCGGGCTCGGGACGAGCTTCGAGTGGGTGCTCGCGATGCGGGTGCTCGAAGGCCTGTCGGCCGGCGTGCTGCAACCCATCCCCGCGATCATCGTGCTGCATGCGTTCCAGCGCCACGAGCAGGGCAAGGCGATGGGCATCTTCGGCTTCGGCGTGGTGCTCGCACCGGCCATCGGGCCGAGCATCGGCGGCGTGCTGGTCGAGGCCTTCGGCTGGCGCTCGATCTTCTTCGTGGTGGTGCCGTTCTGCCTGGCGGCGCTCGCGATGGCCGCACGCTACCTGCCGCACAGCTCGCCGGGCGGCGCGCACGTCAACCAGCACGGCCGCAAGCTCGACGTGGCCGGCCTCGCGCTGCTGACGGTGGCGGTGCTCGCGCTGCTCAACGGCCTCGTGCACCTGCACGACACGGCGCACCTGGCGGCGATCGTGCTGCTGGTGGTCGCGGTCGGCGCCGGCATCGTGTTCATCGCGCGCCAGCGCCGCAACGACAACCCGATCATGCGGCTCGGGTTGTTCGACTTCCGCTCGTTCTCGATGGGCGGCTGGGTCGCCTTCATCTACGGCATGGCGTTGTTCGGCTCCACCTACCTGGTGCCGGTGTTCATGCAGATCGCGCTGAAGCTGCCGCCGTCGCAGGCCGGCGCGGTGCTGCTGCCGGCGGGCATCGTGCTCGCGATCACGATCCCGCTGGCCGGCCGGCTGGCCGACAAGCTGCCGGTGAGCCGCGTCGTCGCGGCCGGCGTGCTGCTGCTGGCCGCCTCGTTCTGGCTGATGCTGACGGTGGGCTTCGCCACCGCGCTGTGGCTGATCACGCTGTGGGCGGTGGTCGGGCGCATCGGGCTCGGGCTGGTGCTGCCGTCGCTGAACCTCGGCGCGATGCGCGGGCTGCCGAGCGAGCTGATCTCGCACGGGTCGAGCACGATCAACTTCCTGCGCCAGCTGGGTGGGGCCGTGGGCATCAGCATTGTCGGGATCGTGCTGCAGTGGCGGCTCGGCGTGCATGCCGACGCGCCGCTGCGGGCCTTCCACGAGACCTTCGGGCTGCTCGGGGCGATCAGCGCACTGGCGGTGATCGCGGCGTGGCGGATGGCGCCCGCGAAGGACTGACCGGGCGTTCGGGTTTCCCTCGGGCAGACAGCGGCGGTGCCGAGCGCGATCCTGGGTTTCTTGCACAAGAACCCCAGGAGACAACCCGTGAGCACACGCTTCAAGATCAACGGCAAGTCGGTCGACGTGAAGGCCGAGCCCGACACCCCGCTGCTGTGGGTGATCCGCGACGAGATCGGCCTGACCGGCACCAAGTACGGTTGCGGCATGGCGCTGTGCGGCGCCTGCACCGTGCACCTGGACGGCCAGCCGGTGCGCTCGTGCCAGACACCGGTCTCGGCGGTGGCCGGCAAGTCGGTCGCGACGGTGGAGAGCCTGTCGCGCAACAACACCCACCCGTTGCAGGTCGCGTGGATCAAGCACGACGTGCCGCAGTGCGGCTACTGCCAGTCCGGCCAGCTGATGAGCGCGGCCGCGCTGCTGAAGACGAACAAGAACCCGAGCGATGCCGAGATCGACGCCGCGATGAGCGGCAACATCTGCCGCTGCGGCACCTACCCGCGCATCCGCGCCGCGATCAAGAGCGCGGCCGCGGACCTGCAGCACCACAAGGCCTGAGGAGACCACCATGACCAAGACAAGCCTGACACGGCGTGGTTTCCTGCAGAGCTCGGCACTGACCAGCGGCGGCCTGATGCTGGGCGTCGCGCTGCCCGGTGCCGTCTCCGACGCCAACGCGGCCGGCATGCTGTACACGCCGAACGCCTGGGTGCACATCGCCGACGACAACACCATCACGCTGCTGTCGGCCCGCTCCGAGATGGGCCAGGGCGTCTACACCTCGATGCCGATGCTGATCGCCGAGGAGCTGAACGTGGACATTCGCGCGATCAAGGTGTCGATCGCGCCACCGAACCAGAAGCTCTACGGCAACGCGCTGCTCGGCGGGCCGCAGCTCACCGGCGGCTCGAGTTCGGTGCGCGACGGCTGGGAGAAGCTGCGCGTCGCCGGCGCGCAGGTGCGCATGATGCTGATCAGCGCGGCTGCTCAAAAATGGAACATCCCGGAGTCGCAGCTGCGCGCCGAGAACGGCCGGGTGATCGGCCCGAAGGGCAGGAAGGCCACTTATGGCCAGCTGGCCGCCGCAGCCTCGAAGCTGCCGGTGCCCGACAAGGTGGTGCTGAAGGACCCGAAGGATTTCAAGATCGTCGGCAAGCCGACGCGCCGGCTGGACACGCCGTCCAAGGTGAACGGCACCGCCGAGTTCGGCATCGATGTCAAGCTGCCCGGCATGGTCTACGCGTCGCTCGAGCAGTGCCCGGTGATCGGCGGCACGGTGAAGAGCTTCGATGCGAGCAAGGCGAAGACGATGCCCGGCGTGATCGACGTGGTGCAGATTCCCGACGGCGTCGCGATCGTGGCCGACACCTGGTGGCATGCGAAGCAGGCGCGCGAAGGTCTCAGCGTCGTCTGGGACGAAGGCGCCGGCGCGGCGCTGACGCACACCTCGATGATGGAGAGCACGCGCGGCGGGCTCACCTCCGGCAAGGTGCTGCCGCTGAAGGCGGTGGGGGATGCGGATGCCGAGATCGCCAGAGTGGAAAAAGCGGCCGAGAAGGCATCAGGCAAGGTGATCCGCGCCGAGTACACGATGCCGCTGCTGTCGCACTCGCCGCTGGAGCCGATGAACTTCACGGCGCACGTGCATGACAACCGCGTCGAGCTGATCGGCCCGACGCAGTGGCAGGACGCCGCGGCCGCCACGGTCGCCAAGGTGGTCGGCGTGCCGCCGGAGAACGTGAGCCTGCGCACCACCTTCCTCGGCGGCGGTTTCGGCCGGCGCATCGACATCGACTTCATCGTCCAGGCCGCGCAGATCTCGAAGGCGGTCAACAAGCCGGTGAAGCTGCTGTGGACGCGCGAAGACGACATGACGCACGACTTCTACCGGCCGCAGTCGGTGCACCGGCTGGCCGCGGCGATCGGGCCCGACGGCAAGCCGACCGCGATGACCTTCCGGATGAGCTCGCAGTCGATCACCGGCCGCGTGTTCGGCCTGCCGGCCGACGTGCAGGATCCGCTGATGACCGAGGCGGCGATCGCGGGCTACGCGGTGCCGGCCTCGCGGCACGACATCGTCAAGCATGACGCGGGGCTGCGCGTGGGGTACTGGCGCTCGGTCAGCCATGCGCTGAACGCGTTCGCGAACGAGACCTTCATCGACGAGCTGGCGGTCGCGGCGGGGCAGGACCCGCTCGCCTACCGGCTGTCGCTGCTGGGCAGCCAGCCGCGCTTCGCCAACGTGCTGAAGATCGCGGCCGACCGGGGCGGCTGGGGCCGCGCGGCGCCGGCCGGGCGCTTCCGCGGCATCGCGCTGATGGAGGGCTACGACACCTACATGGCCCAGGTGGCGGAGATCTCGGTCGCCAACGGCGAGGTGCAGGTGCACAAGGTGACGGTGGCGGCCGATCTCGGGCGCATGGTCAACCCCGACACGGTGGAGGCGCAGATCCAGTCGAGCATCGTGTTCGGGCTGACGGCGGCGCTGTTCGGCGAGATCACGCTCGAGAAGGGCCGGGTGCAGCAGACCAACTTCCACCAGTACCGGCTGCTGCGGCTGAACGAATCGCCGGCGATCGACATCACGCTGGTGCCGAGCACCGAGAAGCCGGGCGGCATCGGCGAGCCGGCGACGGCGCTGATCGGGCCGGCGGTGGGCAACGCGGTGTTCGCGGCGACGGGCAAGCGGCTGCGCAAGATGCCGTTCACGCCGGAGAACATCCAGAGCGCCTGACCGCGTCGGAGGCGGGCAGGGCACGGGTATCCTTGCGGGCTTCCCCGAGCCCGCAAGCCGACCGATGCCGCTGCCGACCCAGAACACCCCGCTGACCGACCTGCCTGAACGCTGCGAGGTGCTCGTCGTGGGGGCCGGCCCGGCCGGCAGCGCGGCCGCGCAATGGCTGGCGCGCGCCGGCGTCGACACCGTGCTGGTCGACCAGCACCGCTTCCCGCGCGACAAGGTCTGCGGCGACGGGCTGATTCCCGATGCGCACGCGGCGCTCGCGCGGCTGGGCGTGCTCGACGAGGTGATGGCGCAGGCCCAGCCGGCGCAGCACGTCGGCTGCATCGGCCCGCGCGGCGGACGGGTCGACGTGCCCGGCACGCTGGCGGTGCTGCCGCGTCGCGAGCTCGACCAGATCCTGTGCCGCGCCGCGGCGCAGGCCGGCGCGAGGATGTTCGCCCCGGCGCATTTCGAAGGCGTGCTGAACGATGCGCAGGGCCGCGTGAGCGGGGCGATGCTGAGCCATGGCGGCGCGAAGCACGAGATCCACGCCCGCTGGGTGCTGCTGGCCACCGGTGCGGTGCCGCAGGCGCTGATCGCCGCCGGCGTGTGCGAGCGCCAGACGCCCAGCGGCATCGCGATGCGCACCTACATCCGCAACCCGGCGATGGCCGACCGGCTGCGCGCGCTCGACGTGGTGTGGGACCGCCGGCTGCGCCCCGGCTACGGCTGGATCTTTCCGTGCCGCGACGGCGTGTTCAACGTCGGCGTCGGCGTGGCGAACAGCCACCGCAGCGGCACCGACGGCCGCCACAGCAAGCTCGACGTGAACCTGCGGCAGATGTTCGCGAGCTTCTGCGAGTTCTACGAGCCGGCCCGCGCGCTGCTGGCCGGCGGCGAACTGCAGGGCCCGCTGAAGGGCGCGCCGCTGCGCTGCACGCTGCAGGGCGCGGCGTTCTCGCGCCCTGGCCTGCTGGTGACCGGCGAGGCGGCCGGCAGCACCTACTCGTTCACCGGCGAGGGCATCGGCAAGGCGATGGAAACCGGTCTGCTGGCGGCCGAGGCCGTGCTGGCCGGCCGGCACGCCGACGACGATGCGGTGCGCGGCCGCTACGAAGCGGCGTTGCGTGCGCTGCAGCCGCGCTTCACGCTGTACGAGCGGGCGAACGGCATCAACGCCCACCCATGGCTGGCCGACCTGGTGATCTGGCGCGCGCAGCGCAGCGCGCGGCTGCGCGAGCGGATGAGCGGCGTGCTGAACGAGACCAGCAATCCGGGTACCCTGCTGAGCCTGAAGGGCGTCAAGCGCCTGTTCCTGGAATAGAGGGTGGAACGATGTGCCAGCTGCTGGGGATGAATGCCAACACCCCGACCGACCTGATGTTCAGCTTCACCGGGTTCTCGACCCGTGCCGAGGAACACAAGGACGGCTTCGGCATCGCGTTCTTCGAAGGTGCGGGCACGCGGCTGTTCGTCGACGCGCAGAGCGCGCGGCTGTCGCCGGTGGCCGAGATGGTCCGGCACTATCCGATCCGCAGCCACAACGTCATCGCGCACATCCGCAAGGCGACGCAGGGCGTGGTCGCGCTGGAGAACACGCACCCGTTCGTGCGCGAGCTGTGGGGCCGCTACTGGGTGTTCGCGCACAACGGCGACCTGAAGGACTACCAGCCGCGGCTGCATGCGGCGTTCCGCCCGGTGGGCAGCACCGACAGCGAGCGCGCGTTCTGCTGGCTGATGCAGGAACTCGCGAAGGCGCATGCGGACCTGCCGCCGGTCGGCGAGCTGACGGCCACGCTGGCCGAGCTGGTGCCGCGCGTCGCCGCGCACGGCAGCTTCAACTTCATGCTGAGCAACGGGCAGGCGCTGTGGGCGCACTGCTCGACGAAGCTGAGCTGGCTGGTGCGGGAGCATCCGTTCCGCAAGGCGCGGTTGCAGGACGAGGACATGAGCGTCGACTTCGCCGAGCTGACGACGACGGCCGATCGGGTGGCGGTGGTGGTGACCGAGCCGCTGACGGCGGACGAGGCGTGGCGGGCGTTCGCGCCGGGGGAGTTGAAGGTGTTCGTGAATGGCGGGGTGGTGGAGCGCTGAGTCTTCCCCGCGGAGCTTGACCCTGCCTGCCGCTTGTTCGAGACGAACTTTCTCGCTTGAAGAAGAATGTCCGAGCCTCTCGGGTCGATGGGCGTGCCGTCCAGTTCGGTCAGCTGCCCCTGTGTTTCCTCGACGATCTTGATCAGATAGAGCTCGAGGAACTCCAGCGCCACGGCAAGTGCGTCCATCTCGTCGCGACCAATGACTTCCGATGACAAATCGGGGTCGTCACACGTCAACACTTGGCAAACCAACAGGCCGATACTGGCTGCACGCCATTTCGCAAGAAGTCTGGGTGTTTGACCCCCAGGCTCTGCCGTAGGCGTTGGCCGCCTGATCGGCTTGCGAAGCTTGCGGGGGATCGCCCTTCAGATTCTGATCAAACCACTCTCGACCATCGGAGATCATGCATGCCATGGCTTCGCCGGTCGAGCCGCGTCTCGCGGCCTGGCAGTCGGCTTTGCAATGGAAGTACTTGTCGGCATTGATGGTGTTGGCCGCACGCATGTCGCCATGGTTCCGTGCGAAGTCTCTGCCTGAACCCAGGACCTCGCGAACCGGGTCGGGTCCACGTGGCACCCTCAGTGACCCGAGGTTGGGCGAGGGTTGCCAGCCATTGTTCGCCAGGCCCATCGGATCGATTCCCTGCAGGGGGTTCCCGTCCACGTAGGTGTAGGTCGAAATGCTTCCTCCCGCCAGGCCAATGGGGTCGGATTGGGCGTAGTAAAACGTCGCTCGCGCCGGCTCCTCAATTTCTACAGAATTGCGCTCTACTCGGCCGCAGGTCGCTCACCATATTTCTCGCAGGCGCCATATTTACTGCACGGTAAATATCGAAGAACTCGGAAATATCGGCCGCCCGCGCCATCCCTCAGAGCCGCTCCTGCGACCCCGGGTCAAACATCGACACCTTCTCCGCCGCGATCCGGAACGGCGCCTGCTGGCCCACCACCGGCTCCGCATGCCCGCTCAGCATCGCGCTGATCTGCTGGCCCTGCACGTCCATCCACACGATGGTCTGCGCACCCATCGGCTCCACCAGCGCCACCGTGCCGCTGCCGTCGCCCGCGGCCGCGCCGTCCAGGTGCAGCGCGATGTCTTCCGGGCGGATGCCCAGCAGCACCGCCTGCCCGTCGCGCGGTGCCTGCGCGAACGAATAGCGCGTCACGTCGACCGAGAGCCCGGCGCGCTGGAACGTCACCGCGCCGCCCGCCACCTGCAGCGTGCCCTCGGCGAAATTCATGCTCGGCGAGCCGAGGAAGCCGGCCACGAACACGTTGGCCGGCCGGTTGTAGATCTCGCCCGGCGCGCCGATCTGCTGGATGCGGCCCTTGTTCATCACCGCGATGCGCGTCGCGAGCGTCATCGCCTCGACCTGGTCGTGCGTCACGTAGACCATCGTCGTGCCGATGTTCTTGTGCAGCTGCTTCAGCTCGCGGCGCAGCTCGGCGCGCAGCTTCGCGTCGAGGTTCGACAGCGGCTCGTCGAACAGGAACACGCCGACGTCGCGCACCAGCGCACGGCCGATCGCGACCCGCTGGCGCTGCCCGCCCGACAGCTGCGACGGCTTGCGCTTCAGCAGTTCCTGCAGGTGCAGGATCTCGGCCGCGCGCGCCACGCGCTTCTCGATCTCGGCCTTCGGCGTGCCGTTCACGCGCAGCCCGAACGACATGTTCCGCTCCACCGACATCGTCGGGTACAGCGCGTACGACTGGAACACCATGCCGATCGAGCGGTCCTTCGGGTCGGCCCAGGTCACGTCGCGCCCGCCGATCTCGATGCTGCCGGCATGCACGTCCAGCAAGCCCGCGATCGAATGCAGCAGCGTCGACTTGCCGCAGCCCGACGGCCCGAGCAGCACCAGGAACTCGCCGGCCTGCACGTGCAGGTCCATCGCGGCGATGATCGGCACGCCGCCCAGGCGGACCTCGAGCTGGCGGATGTCGACGTTCGCCGACGCCACATGCGACACCGGGGCCGCGGTGGATGACGGCAGGTCGACGGATGAATTCACAGGAATGGCAGACACGGATTCAACCCTTCACGGCACCAGCCGCAATGCCGCGCACGAACCAGCGGCCTGAAATCAGATAGATGGCCAGCGGAACCAGCGAGGTGAGCACGGTGGCCGCCATGTTCACGTTGTACAGGCGCTCGCCGGTCGTCGTGTTGATCACGTTGTTCAGCTGCACCGTCATCGGCAGGTTGTCGCGCCCGGCGAACACCAGCCCGAGGATGAAGTCGTTCCAGATCGCCGTCACCTGCATGATCACCGCGACGATGATGATGGGCGTGGCCATCGGCAGCATCAGCTGGAAGAAGATCCGGAAGAAGCCGCCGCCGTCGATGCGCGCCGCCTTGAACAGCTCGCCCGGCACCGACGCGTAGTAGTTGCGGAACAGCAGCGTCATCACCGGCATGCCGAAGATGGTGTGGATCAGCACGATGCCGGCCAGGCTGCTGAAGATGCCGGCCGCCGCGAACGCGCGCACCAGCGGGAACATCACCACCTGGTAGGGCACGAAGGCGCCGATCATCAGCACGCCGAACAGCAGGTTCGCGCCGCGCGCGCGCCAGAACGACAGCGCATAGCCGTTGAGCGCGCCGAAGAAGATCGAGATCACCGTGCTCGGCAGCACGATCTTCACCGAGTTCCAGAAGCCGACCTGGATGCCGCTGCAGTCGAGCCCGGTGCAGGCCTGCGACCAGGCCGCAATCCAGGGCTCGATGGTCCAGTCGCCGGGCAGCGCGAACAGGTTGCCCAGCCGGATCTCGGCCATCGGCTTCACCGAGGTGACCAGCATCACGTACAGCGGCAGCAGGAAGAACGCGGCACCGGTCAGCAGGAAGGCGTAGACGCCGACGCGCGCCGGCGTGACGCGCGGCGGGCGCTTCGAGCGCACGGGCGCGGCGGTGGGTTGGGTGGAGGAGGGGAGGGCGGAGGAGGGCGTCGACATCAGTGAAACCTCAGGCTTCCCGGGCGTTGCGGTTGGCGCGGCTGCGCGCATACAGCCACGGCGTGATCACGGCCAGCACCGTCAGCAGCATCACCGTGCTGGCGGCCGACGCGAGGCCGATGTTGGCGCGCCCGAACAGGTAATCCATGATGAACTTCGCCGGCACCTCGCTCGCGATGCCGGGGCCGCCCTGCGTCATCGCGATCACCGCGTCATAGACCTTCACGACGCCCACCGACAGCAGCACCAGCGCGGTTGCGAACGACGGCCCGAGCTGCGGCAGCACGATGCTCGCGTAGACGCGCCAGCGCGGGATGCCGTCGATGCGCGCGGCCTTCCACATCTCCTCGTCGATGCCGCGCAGCCCGGCCAGCATCAGCGCCATCACCAGCCCCGAGGCCTGCCACACGGCGGCGATCACGATCGTGTAGATCACCTTGTCCTGGCTGACGATCCAGTCGAAGCTGAAGCTCTCGAAGCCCCAGCCGCGCACCGTGGCCTGCAGGCCGAGCTCGGGGTTCAGGATCCACTGCCACACCAGCCCGGTCGCGACGAAGCTCATCGCATACGGGTAGAGGAAGACGGTGCGCAGCACGCTCTCGCCGGCCACCTTCTGGTCGATGAAGACCGCCAGCAGGAAGCCGATCACCAGGCACGCCAGGATGAACAGCACGCCGAAGATCAGCACGTTGTGCACCGAGACCATCCAGCGCTCGCTGGTGAACAGCCGCTCGTACTGCGCGAGGCCCACGAAGCTGTCGCTCGGGAAGGTGCGCGAGTTCGACAGCGAGATCCGCACCGACCACAGCACCGTGCCGATGTAGGCGAACAGCACCGTGGCGGCCATCGGCAGCAGTGCCGCGTAGACCGACCAGTGTTGCCGCAGTCGGCTGCGCCCGACGTCCATCGTGGAATCCTCGAAGCCTTGCCAAGGCGGCAAGGGTAGACAAAAAAAGGGTGGGCCGCAGCCCACCGTGGGAATTACATCCAGGCCGCCCGACCCGGAGGGTCAGGTCTTCAGCGCAACGGCCAGCGCCTTCGCGGCGTCATCCACCGACTGGTTGGTGTTCCACAGCTTGGTCAGCACGTCCTGCACCGCGCCGATGGTGTCGGGCGTCGCGAGCATTTCCGAATCCGGCAGCTGGCGCGAGGCGTCCTTCATGATGGCCACGCCGGCTTGCGCGCAGATGTCCATCTTCGAGGTGTCGACGTCGGTGCGGATCGGGATCGAGCCCTTCTTGTTGTTGAAGGCGACCTGCGCGGCCGGCGAGGTCATCGTCGTCGCGAGCAGCTTCTGCGCCTTGATCGCCTCGGCATTCGTCGTCTTCGGGAACACGAACACGTCACCCGCGACGATGTACGGCGACTTCGGACCGAAGCCCGGGAAGCAGCCGAATTCCTTGCCGGCCGTCTGGTTCGCGGCCTGGAACTCGCCCTTGGCCCAGTCGCCCATGATCTGCACGCCGGCCTTGCCGGAGATCACCATCGCGGTCGCGTCGTTCCAGTTGCGGCCCGGCGAGCCGGCGTCGACATAGTTGTGCAGGCGCTTGAAGGTCGCGAGCACCTTCTTGAACGGCTCGCTCGTGACCAGCGCGGCATCCTTGTCGCGGTAGAACTTCAGGAACATCTCCGGGCCGCCGACGTGTGCCAGCACCGCGTTGAAGGTGATGCGCTCCTGCCACGACTGGCCACCCAGCGCCAGCGGCACCAGGCCGGCGGCCTTCAGCTTGTCGAGGGCAGCGAAGAACTCGTCGATGGTCTTCGGCTCGTCCTTGATGCCGGCCTTCGCGAAGGCGGCCTTCGAGTACCAGAACCAGGCGGGCATGTGCACGTTGACCGGCACGGCGTAGTAGTGGCCCTTCACCTTGACGGTGTTCAGCACCGGCTGCGGCAGGATCTTGTCCCAGCCTTCCTTGGCCGCGACCTCGTCCATGTCGGCCAGCTTGCCTTCGGCGACGATGTCGTGGAACTGCTTGGAGGTGTTGAACTGCGCGGCGGTCGGCGGGTTGCCGCCGACGATGCGGTTGATGGCCGCGGCGCGCGCGTTGTCGGCACCGGCCACGGCGCTGTCGACCCAGGTGCCGCCGGCCGCCTTGTAGGCGTTCGCGAACTCCTTGATGGCGGCCGACTCGCCCCCCGAGGTCCACCAGTGGATCACCTCGGCCTTGACCTGGGCCTGGGCCGGGGTCACGACGCCGAGTGCGCCGAAGCCCACGACCATCCCGGCGAGAACTGCCTTCAATTGAAACGCCATGTCTGTCTCCTGTGGTGAAACTCGAGCACTCCGGCTCATTGGGGGTGAAACTGTCTGACGGGAATCAGGCCTGCGAGGCCCGCGCCTTCATGAAGGCCTGCACGACGCGCCCGCTGTCCTTCCAGGTGCGCGCCTGGGTGCCGTAGTCGACGTGGACGATGCCGAAGCGGCGCTCGTACCCATACGCCCATTCGAAATTGTCGAGCAGCGACCAGATGAAATACCCGCGGATATCCACGCCGCTGCGTATCGCGTCGTCCACTGCCTGCAGGTGGCGGCTGATGAAACTGATGCGCGACGGGTCGGCGACGCGGCCGTCGACGACCTTGTCGTCCGAGGCCATGCCATTCTCGGTGATGTAGATCGGCGGCAGGTTCCTGTAGGTCGCATGGAAACCCTTCAGCAGGCGCGCCAGGCCCTGCGGATAAACCTCCCAGCCCATTTGCGTGCGCTCGACGCCGGGCATGTCGGTTTCGATGAAACCATGCCGCCCGTCGCTCTTCACCTGGGTGCGGAAGTAATAGTTGATGCCGAGGAAATCGAGCGGCGCGGCGATCGTCTGCAGGTCGCCCTCGAGCACCAGCGGCTCGGCGCCGGGCCACAGCCGCCACAGGTCGGCGGGATAGCGGCCCTTGAGCAGCGGGTCGAGGATCCAGTCGTTGTGCTGCACCTCGAACAGCCAGGCGGCGTCCTGGTCCTTCGGCGACGGCGTCTCGGCCACCGCGGCACCGACGTTGGCGACGATGCCGATCTTCGCGCCCGGGTCGTTGCGGCGCAGGATCGCCACCGCGGTGCCGTGCGCGAGCAGCAGGTGGTGCATCGCCTGCGTCGCGTAGCGCAGGTTCTGGCGGCCCGGCGCATGGCGGCCGACGGCGTAGCCCAGGAAGGCCGTGCACCACGGCTCGTTCAGCGTGGCCCAGGCCGTCACCAGCCCCTTGAACTCGCGGCTCACCAGGTCGGCGTACTCGGCGAAGTGGTACACCACCTCGCGGTTGGTCCAGCCGCCGCGGTCCTCGATCCACTGCGGCAGGTCCCAGTGGTACAGCGTCACGTAGGTCTGGATGCCCTTGGCCTTCAGCGCCTCCAGCAGGCGCTTGTAGAACGCCAGGCCCTTCGGGTTCGGCTGGTTCTTCGCGTCCATCACGCGCGGCCAGGCGATCGACAGGCGATACGCCTGCACGCCCAGTTCCTCGATGATTTCCAGGTCCTGCGGCCAGCGGTGGTAATGGTCGCAGGCAAACTCGCCGGTGTCCCCGTTCAATACCATGCCGGGGGTATTGGAATAGGTATCCCAGATCGACGGGATGCGCCCGTCTTCATGAATGGCGCCTTCGATCTGATAAGACGCCGTGGCGGTACCAAACAGAAAATCGGGCGACCAGAGCCTCGAATCCTTGGGAATCTCCAACTGCTCTGCACTGTACTTCGCCGAATTCGTACTCACTCCACACCTTTCTCGACTCGCTGCTTGACTTGACGGAACGTCCAGGCACTACAATGCCAACCCAATTGGAACCGGTTCCAAAGAGCGGAACGCATTTCAGCACCTCTGCGCGCATTCAACATTGGGGAAAACCCGGTCTCGGCCGCTCCCTATGATTCCCGGTTCGGTATGGGTTCTCTCCTGGGCGACGAATGGCAACCATCAAGGACGTGGCGCGGCTGGCGGGTGTGGGGGTGGGCACCGCATCGCGCGTGATCTCCGGCCGGGGCTCGGCCTCGCCGGCGGCGGTGGAGCGGGTGCAGGGCGCGGTGCGCCAGCTCGGCTTCCGGCCGTCGAGCCTCGCGCGGGCGCTGTCGTCGCGCACGCTCGGCATGATCGGCGTCTTCGTGCCCGATTTCAGCGGCCCGTTCTTCGGCCGCATCCTGCAGACCATGGATGCCGAGTTGCGCGAGTTCGACCGCCACATGGTGGCCGCCAACGGCTGCGGGCACGGCGATCGGCGCCAGCAGGCGCTGGACGGCACCGCGTTCCTGATCCAGCGCGAATGCGACGGCCTGATGCTGCAGAGCAATGAGCTGCTCGACGAGGACCTGCTTGCACTGCACCGCCTGCAGCCGCGCCTCGCGGTGCTGAACCGCCTGGTGCCGACGCTCGAGGCGCAGTGCTTCTCGGCCGACCACCATGTCGGCGGGCGGCTGGCCGCGCAAGCGCTGCTGAGCCGCGGGCACCGGCAGATCGCGGTGATCTCCGGGCCGAACTCCGCGCCCGACAACGAGGCGCGCATGGCCGGCTTCTACGAGGAGCTCGCCGCGCAGGGCATCGCGCGCGAGGCGGTGCCGCAGGTCGAGGGCGATTTCAGTTCCGAGAGCGGCTGGCGCGCGGCATCGCAGTTGCTGGAGCGGGGTGTGCCGTTCACCGGCTTGTTCGGCGCGAACGACGTGATGGCGATCGCGGCGATCTCGCGCCTGCAGCACGCGGGGCTGCGCGTGCCCGAGCAGGTGTCGGTGGTCGGCTATGACGATTCCGAGCCGGCCTCGTACAGCAACCCGCGGCTCACCTGCGTGCGCATCCCGATCCAGGACGTGGTGTCGAACGCGTCGCGCTATCTGTTGAACGAGTGCTACGGCAGCACGCTGCCCGTGACCCGCATCTTCGAGCCGACTTTCGTGTGGCGGGACTCGGTCGCGAAAGTTCCCTGAAATACATCACCCACTGAAGAGGGAAGCACATTGCGTCGGCGCGGCATGAGGTGCACGACAAAGTTTGGTCCTCGCATCGACGGTTTGTGTCAGATGCAAGTGATAGACGGTTCCACTTTGGGGTTCGGCGGCAGTGGCATGCGAACTGCAATCCGCGTTCCCCATGGGCGACCGCCTGCCTGCACCGATGAAAAAGCGAAAGTCTTCGATGAACGATCACCATGACCTCGACAGCCGGCTGCGCCGGCGCCTGCTCGGCGTGACGCTCGCGTCCGCGGCCACGGCGGCGCTGGCCGCTTGCGGCGGCAGCAGCGATTCGTCGCCGTCGCCGTCGCCCGTGGGTGGGACGCCGCCTGCTCCTGCCCCGGCCCCCGCCCCCGCACCGTCGCCCGCCCCGGCTCCGACCTCGAAAAGCTTCAAGCGCGGCATCGCCTATGACGTGGCCACCACGGCCGACCTGAACGCGCTCGTGCCGGGTGTGTCCTGGTGGTACAACTGGTCGCCCCGTCCGAAGCTGACGCCGCCCGCCGGCACCGACTTCGTGCCGATGCTGTGGAACTTCAGCTTCAACGACGCCGAGATCGAGACGCTGCTGAAGGCCAACCCGCAGTACAAGTACCTGCTGGTGCTGAACGAGCCGAACCTGGGAGGCCAGGCGACGATGTCGCCGGCCGATGCCGCGGCCGCCTGGCCGCGCCTCGAGGCGCTGGCGACCAAGACCGGCGTGAAGATCGTCGGCCCGCAGATCACCTGGGGCACGATGAACGGCTTCACGGATCCGGTCGCCTGGCTGGATGCCTTCTACACCGCCTACCGCAACGCCAACGGCGGGCGCGATCCGCGCATCGACATGCTGTCCTTCCACTGGTACGACTACGGCCTGGACAAGCAGCTCGACCGCCTGAAGAAATACGGCAAGACGTTCTGGGTCACCGAGTTCGCGAACTGGCACGAGGGCGATGGCCAGGCGGCGATCGACACCGTGGCCAAGCAGAAGACGCAGATGGCGGAAATGGTCGCGATGCTCGAAGCCCGCGCCGATGTCTACCGCTACGCGTGGTTCACCGGCCGCTGGGAGAATGACATCCACTTCAGCAGCCTGCTTGGGAAAGACGGTCAGCTGACCGAGCTCGGCCAGTACTACCTGTCGTTGCCACCCAATGCGTGACCCCGTCACCTTCGACCAGCTGAAGATCTTCATCGCCTGCGTCGAACGAGGTAGTTTTTCCGGTGCGGCGCGCAAGCTGCACCGCACCCAATCGGTGGTGAGCCAGGCGATCGCGCAGCTGGAGCGCCAGATCGGCGTGACGCTGTTCGACCGCAGCGGCCGGCTGCCGACGCTGACCGACGAAGGCCGCGCGCTGCTGGCCGATGCGCGCATCGTCGCGCGCGGCGTCGACGGCTTCAAGGCGCGCGCCAAGAGCCTGGCCGACGGGCTTGAGGCGGAGCTGTCGGTCGCGATGGATGCGCTGTTCCCGATGGAATGGCTGACGCAGGCGGTCGATGCGTTCCGCCACGAGTTCCCCGGCACGCCGTTGCGGCTGCATGTGGATGCGATGGGTGCGATCCTGCAGCCGGTGCTCGACGGGCAATGCCGCATCGCGGTGATCGGCAGCCTCCCCGACGTGCCCGACACGCTCGAATCGCAACCGCTGCTCGACGTGGCGGCCGTCACGGTGGTGGCGCCGACGCACCCGCTGGCGTCGCACGACGGGCCGATCCCGCGCGCGGTGATCGAGCAGCATGTGCAGCTGGTGCTGACCGACCGCTCGCGCATGACCGACGGGCGCGACTACGGCGTCGTCTCGCCGATCACCTGGCGGCTGGCGGACCTGAGCACCAAGCATGCGTTCCTGCGCGCCGGCTTCGGCTGGGGCCACATGCCGCGCCCGCAGGTCGAGGCCGACCTGGCCCAGGGCAGCCTGGTGAGGCTGGAGGTGGAGGGCCTGCCGCTCACGCCGCCGTCGTTCGCGATGCGCTCGGTGCACCGCAAGGATGCGCCGCCGGGGCCGGCCGCGCGCTGGTTCCTCGACTGGCTGAAGCAGGCCGAGGCAGACCGGGCCTAGGTCAGCCGCTCCAGGACGCGCGCCATCGTGAACGCCGTCTTGAGCTGCTTCAACGCGCTGGTGTAGGCGGTGCTGCCCGGCGCGCCGGCGGATGCTTCGGCTTGCTCGAATGCCTTCGTGAAGGAGAGCTCCAGCGCCCCGGGGTCCCGCGGCAGGTTGGAGTGCACTTCCTCCCGCAATGCCTGCCAGCCCGGCCCCTTTCCCTCGGCCGCTGTCGCGAGCCGAATCATGAGTCCGGTCTGGGCGCCGAAGTCGACCAGGCCTCCGGTGGCCGTCTGGGCGCCCCGCCGGAGCGTCTCGAACTTCGGCGACGACCTGGAATTGCCGGTAACTGCCGTCGTGGCCTGGGCCGGCGGGGTGACGCTCGAAGGCTGGGTTCCGATCTTGAGGCTCATGGCGGTGGTTCTGTGAGGCTGTGACGAAGAGGCTTGGGACGGCGGCTGGTTCCGACTGAGTGGGCGGCGCGGCCGGATTGATTCCAAGACGGACGTACCGGCCGCATCGACGACAGGCCGGCACGGTGACGAGGCCGGTTCCTATAATCGCCCCTCGCCCCCCGAGCCACCCACGGCGCCGTAACCGATGACTCCCGACTTCAAGCCCACCGAGATCGAACGCGACGCCCAGGCCGCGTGGACCGCTGCCGATGCCTACCGCGTGACGGAAGACGCCAGCAAGCAGAAGTTCTACGCCTGCTCGATGCTGCCGTACCCGAGCGGCAAGCTGCACATGGGCCATGTGCGCAACTACACGATCAACGACATGCTGACTCGCCAGCTGCGCATGAAGGGCATGAACGTCCTGATGCCGATGGGCTGGGATGCCTTCGGCCTGCCGGCCGAGAACGCGGCGATCAAGAACAAGGTGCCGCCGGCGAAGTGGACCTACGACAACATCGCCTACATGAAGCGGCAGATGCAGGCGATGGGCCTGGCGATCGACTGGAGCCGCGAGATCGCGACCTGCTCGCCGGCCTACTACCGCTGGAACCAGTGGCTGTTCCTGAAGATGCTGAAGGCCGGCATCGCCGAGCGCCGCACCCAGGTCGTCAACTGGGACCCGATCGACCAGACCGTGCTGGCCAACGAGCAGGTGATCGACGGCAAGGGCTGGCGCTCGGGCGCGGTGATCGAGAAGCGCGAGATCCCCGGCTACTACCTGAACATCACGAAGTACGCCGGCGAGCTGCTCGACTACGTGCAGGAGCAGCTGCCCGGCTGGCCCGAGCGCGTCAAGCTGATGCAGGAGAACTGGATCGGCCGCAGCGAGGGCGTGCGCTTCGCCTTCCCGCACCGCATCGCCGCAGCCGACGGCCAGCCGATCGGCGGCGGCCGGCTGTACGTCTTCACGACGCGCGCTGACACCATCATGGGCGTGACCTTCTGCGCGGTCGCACCCGAGCACCCGCTGGCCGCGCACGCCGCGGCGTCGAACCCGGCCGTCGCTGCGTTCATCGAAGAGACCAAGGCCGGCGGCACGACCGAGGCCGAGCTCGCGACGCAAGAGAAGAAGGGCGTGCCCACCGGCCTGGTCGTGCAGCACCCGATCACCGGCGAGGACGTGCCGGTGTGGGTCGGCAACTACGTGCTGATGAGCTACGGCGACGGCGCCGTGATGGGCGTGCCGGCGCACGACGAGCGCGATTTCGCGTTCGCGAAGAAATACGACCTGGGCATCCTGCAGGTCATCACGATCGACGGCGAGCACTTCAGCTACGACCACTGGCAGGAGTGGTACGGCGACAAGCAGCGCGGCATCACGATCAATTCCGACAACTTCAGCGGGCTCGACCACGCGAAGGCGGTYGATGCGGTGGCCGCGGCGCTGGCCCACAAGGGGCTGGGCGAGAAGAAGACGACCTGGCGCCTGCGCGACTGGGGCGTCAGCCGCCAGCGCTACTGGGGCACGCCGATCCCGATCATCCACTGCGATGAGCACGGCGCGGTGCCGGTGCCCGAGAAGGACCTGCCGGTCGTGCTGCCCGAAGACGTGGTGCCCGACGGCAGCGGCAACCCGCTGAACAAGCGTGCCGACTTCCTGAACGTCGCGTGCCCGGTGTGCGGCAAGCCCGCGCGCCGCGAGACCGACACGATGGACACCTTCGTCGACAGCTCGTGGTACTTCATGCGGTATTGCGATGCGTCGAACGACAAGGCGATGGTCGGTGCCGGCACGCAGTACTGGATGCCGATGGACCAGTACATCGGCGGCATCGAGCACGCGATCCTGCACCTGCTGTACGCGCGCTTCTGGACCAAGGTGATGCGCGACCTGCACCTGGTGAAGGTCGACGAGCCGTTCACGAAGCTGCTGACGCAGGGCATGGTGCTGAACGAGGCCTTCTCGCTGACCCACGAGGGTGCCGGCAAGGACTACTTCTGGGCGCACGATCTCGAGATCGAGCGCGACGACCATGCCCACGTGCTGTCGGCGGTGCACAAGGAGAGCGGCAAGCCGGTGGTGTACGAAGGCTGGACGACGATGTCCAAGTCGAAGAACAACGGCGTCGATCCGCAGGACCTGATCGAGAAGTTCGGCGCCGACACCGCGCGGCTGTTCGTGATGTTCGCGTCGCCGCCGGAGCAGACGCTCGAATGGAACGACCAGGGCGTCGAGGGCGCGAACCGCTTCCTGCGCCGCGTGTGGGCCTTCGCCGCGAAGTACGCCGACGTGCTCATCGGCGGCGGCGAGATCTCGGGCGCCGTCCCGAAGGAAGCGCAGGCGCTGCGCCGCGAGGTGCATACGCAGCTGCGCCAGATCAGCTACGACTACGAGCGCATGCAGTACAACACCGTCGCCTCCGGTGCGATGAAGCTGCTGAAGGCGCTCGAGGGCTTCACCGGGAATGCGCCGGCGGTCGTGCGCGAGAGCTTCGGCATCCTGCTGCGTGCGCTGTACCCGGCCTGCCCGCACATCACCTGGACGCTGTGGACCGACCTCGGCTACGCCAAGGGCCTGGGCGACCTGCTCGACGCACCGTGGCCGCAGGTCGACGAGGCCGCGCTGAAGCAGGACGAGATCGAGCTGGTGCTGCAGGTCAACGGCAAGACGCGGGGCGCGATCACGGTGGCGGCCACCGCCGACAAGGCCGCGATCGAGGCGGCGGCGGTCGCGAGCCCGGATTTCGTCAAGTTCTCGGAAGGCAAGCCGCCGAAGAAGGTGATCGTGGTGCCGGGCCGGCTCGTCAACGTCGTCGTCTGAGCGTGCCCATGCAACGACGCATGCTCGTGCTGTCTGTCGCCGCGGCGCTGGCCGGCTGCGGCTTCGAGCTGCGCCGCGCGCCGGAGCTGCACTTCAAGGCCATCCAGCTGAGCGGTTTCAAGCCGCAGTCGCCGCTGGCCGGCGACCTGCGCCGTGCGCTGCAGTCGGTCAACGCGACCCGCGTCGTCGAGGCGGCGTCGCTGGCCGAGGTGGTGCTCGAGTCGCTGAACGACGTGCGCGAGAAGGGCGTCGTCTCGTCCGGCACGGCCGGCCAGGTGCTCGAAGTGCAGCTGCGCTCGCGCTTCAGCTTCCGGCTGCGCACGCCGATGGGCAAGGAGCTGATCCCGGCCAGCGAGATCCTGTTGACGCGCGACATGACCTACAACGAGAGCATCGCGCTCGCGAAGGAGCATGAAGAGACGCTGCTGTACCGCGCGATGGAAACCGACATCGCCTCGCAGGTGCTGCGCCGGCTGGCGTCGGTCCAGTCCCTCTGATCCGTTCCCCCTGATCCGTTTCACCGAACACTGTCCCCGCCGATGCAGCTGCGAGCTGACCAACTCCCCACCCACCTGCGCCAGGGCCTGAAGCGGATCTACACGATCCACGGCGACGAACCCTTGCTCGCGCAGGAGGCCGCCGACCAGATCCGCGCCGCCGCGCGCGCGGCCGGCCACACCGAGCGCCAGGTGCACACCGTCAGCGGTGCGCACTTCGACTGGAGCAGCCTGCTCGGTGCGTCGCAGGCGCTGAGCCTGTTCGCCGACAAGCAGCTGATCGACATCCGCATCCCGTCCGGCAAACCCGGCAAGGACGGCTCGCAGGCGCTGCAGCGCTACTGCGAGACGCTGTCGGACGACGTGGTCACGCTGGTGCAGTGCCCCAAGCTCGACCGCACGCAGCAGGCCAGCGCCTGGTTCGTCGCGCTCGATGCGGCCGGTGTCACGCTGCGCGTCGACCCGATCGAGCGGCGCGCGCTGCCGGCCTGGATCGCGCAGCGGCTCGCGGGCCAGGGCCAGAAGGTGCAGGACGGCGAGGCCGGGCAGCAGACGCTGGCGTTCTTCGCCGACCGGGTCGAGGGCAACCTGATGGCGGCGCACCAGGAGGTGCAGAAGCTCGGGCTGCTGTACCCGCAGGGCGAACTGAGCTTCGAGCAGATCGAGTCGGCGGTGTTGAACGTGGCCCGCTACGACGTGTTCAAGCTCGGCGAGGCGGTGCTGGCCGGGCAGGTCGGGCGCGCGCTGCGCATGCTCGACGGGCTGGAGGCCGAGGGCGAGGCCGCGGTGCTGGTGCACTGGACGCTGGCCAACGACATCCTCGCGCTGCGCCGCGTGAAGGACGCGCTGAACGCCGGCAAGCCGCTGGCGCTTGCGCTGCGCGATGCGCGCGTCTGGGGTGCGAAGGAGCGGCTGTTCGAGCGCGCCGCGCCGCTGCTGGGCGACGACGGCCTGTCGCAGCTGGTCGAGGCGGCGCAGGTCTGCGATGGCCTGGTCAAGGGGCTCAAGCACCCCGATTGGCCGTTCGAACCGTGGCAGGGTCTGCGCCGGCTGGTGCTGATGGTGATGCAGCAGGTCACGCAGCAGGCGGCACCGGCACCCGGCACGGTGCGCGGCGGGCCGGCTTCGAAGGTGTCGCTGGTGCTGCGCGCCTGAATGCGTAGCCCGGATGCCAATCCGGGAGGTGTCGGACAAACCCCGGATTGGCATCCGGGCTACGAGGTCAGTAGCCGCGTTGCCGATCGACCAGGTGCTGCAGCGGCTGACCCGCGCGCAGCGCGCGGATGTTCGCCGCCACCACCTGCGCCGCGCTGCGCGGATCGGTCTGGGCCGCCACATGCGGCAACACCGTCACCTTCGGGTGCTGCCAGAACGGATGCGCCGCCGGCAGCGGTTCGGTCGCGAAAACATCGAGCACGGCATGGGCCAACTGCCCGCCATCGAGCGCCGCCAGCAGGTCGGCCTCGACCACCTGCGCCCCGCGCGCCAGGTTCACGAAGCTCGCGCCGCGGCGCATCTGCGCGAACCGCGCGCGGTCGAAGAAGCCAGCCGTCGCCGGCGTCAGCGGCAGCAGGCTGATCACGATGTCGGCGTCGGCCAGCACCGCATCGGCCGGCCCATGCTTCGTGCTCCAGCCGCTGACCGCAAAGCCCTGCTGCGCAAGCCGGGCGGCCACCGCCTGCCCCATCTGCCCCAGGCCCAGCACCGCGACCCGTGTCTCGTCCGCGCGCCGCTGCGCATGCTGGCGCCACACGCCGGCGCGCTGTTGCGCCGCGTAGCCGAAGAAGCCGCGTTGCAGCGCGAGGGCGGCCCACAGCGCGGTCTCGGCCATCGCGGCGTTCATCGCCGGATCGACCATGCGGGCGAGCGGCACGCCGGCCGGTAGCGTCGGGTCGCGCAGCAGCTTGTCGACGCCGGCCCACAGCGACTGCACCAGCTTCAGTTGCGGCAGGCCTTGCAATGCACCGGCCGGCGGGTTCGCGACGATCGCGATGTCGATGTCGTCGCGGGCATGACGATCGGTCATGACGGTCAGCGTCTCGCCGGACAGTGCCGCCTGCAACGCCGGCAGCCAGGCAGCCCATTCCGCCGCATCGAAATCCGCCGCCAGCAGGATGCTCACGACGCGGCCTGCAGCAGGCGCATCAGCGCCTGCGACACCGTCTGCCCGCGCACCGCGCCGCGGTCGCCGGCGAACAGCAGGCGCTCGGCCTGCGTCGCGCCGTCGCGCAGCGCCCAGGCCAGCCACACCGTGCCGACCGGCTTGCCCGGCACCGCGCCGCCCGGGCCGGCGATGCCGGTCACCGCGACCGCGAAACGCGCCGGCGAGTGCACCAGCGCGCCCTCGGCCATCGCCCGCGCGACCTCCTCGCTGACCGCGCCGTGCTGTGCGATCAACGCCGCCGGCACGCCCAGCATCTGCGTCTTGGCTTCGTTGCTGTAGGTCACGAAGCCGCGTTCGAACCAGTCGCTCGAACCGGCCACCGAGGTGCAGGCCGCCGCGATCAGGCCGCCGGTGCAGGATTCGGCTGCAGCGATCGAGCCGCCGCGTTGCCGCAGCACGCGCGCCAGCGCCAGCACCGCCGGTTCGAACTCGTTCACAGGAACCTCCACAGCGCGATCACCAGCAGCGCGCACAGCGCGGCCACGAAGTCGTCGAACAGGATGCCGAAACCCTGCGCCCAGCCGATCGCCTGGCCGCGGCGCAGCTTGAAGCGGGCATCGGCCCAGGCCACCGGGCCGGGCTTCACCGCATCGAAGAAGCGGAACAGGCCGAAGGCCACCGCCTGGGCCAGCAGCCCCGCCGGCATCACGAGCCACAGCACGGCCCAGAACGCGAGCACCTCGTCCCAGACGATGCTGCCCGGGTCGGCGACGCCCAGGTTGCGCGCGGTCACCGTGCAGGCCCACCAGCCGACCAGCGTGCCGACAACCAGCACCAGCAGCCACTGCAGGTCGCCGAGGTGCGGCTGCATGATGACGAAGGCGAGCCAGGCCCACAACGTGCCGACCGTGCCGGGCGCGACCGGCGACAGCCCGCTGCCGAAGCCGAGCGCGATGACGTGCGCCGGGTGGCGGAACATGAAGCCGAGCGTCGCGCGCTGCGGGGCAGGGCGCAGCGGCGGCAGCGGTGGTACCGATGGCAGAGGGGGCGGTGTCGGCTCGGCGCTCATGGCTTGAAATGGTCGAAGGCCGCGAAACGCTGGTCGACCGCCGCGCCGTCGCCGTCCACCAGGCGAAGGCCCGAGGCGGCCGGCCCGATGAGGCCGATGCGCGTCACCGCGACGCCGGCCGATTGGGCGGCGGCCCGCACGGCCGCGGCCTGCGACGGCGGCGCGGTGAAGACCAGCTCGTAGTCGTCGCCGCCGGCCAGCGTGCAGTTGCGCTGCAGCGCCAGCGGCTGCGCGGCCAGCACCGCACTGCGCGGCAATGCATCGACCTGCAGCGTCGCGCCGGCATTCGATCGCTTCAGGATGTGGGCCAGGTCGCCGAGCAGGCYGTCGGAGACATCGATCGCGCTCGTCGCGATGCCGCGCAGCGCGCTGCCGAGCGCGACGCGCGGCGTCGGCCGCTCCATCGCGGTGCGCACGTGCTCGAAGGCATCGCCCGCCAGCGCGATGCTGCCGCGGAACACCTCGAGCGCGAGCCGCGCGTCGCCCAGCGTGCCGCTGACCCAGATCTCGTCGCCGTCGCGCGCGCCCGAGCGCAGCAGCGCCTGCCCGGGCGGCACCTCGCCGAACACCGTGATGCACAGGTTCAGCGGGCCTTGCGTCGTGTCGCCGCCGACCAGCTCGCAGCCGTGTTCATCGGCCAGGGCCAGCAGGCCGCGCGAGAAGCCGTCGAGGAAGGAGGGGTCGACGCGCGGCAGCGCCAGCGCCAGCGTGAACGCGAGCGGCTGCGCGCCGCAGGCCGCCAGGTCGCTCAGGTTGACGGCCAGCGCCTTGTGGCCGAGCCGCTCGGGTGCCACCGTCGACAGGAAATGCCGCCCCTCGACCAGCATGTCGCTGGAGGTCGCGAGCTGCATGCCCGGCGTGATGTTCAGCAGCGCGCAGTCGTCGCCGACGCCGAGCGCCGCGCGCCGCGCCGGGCGCGTGAACCAGCGCGCGATCAGGTCGAATTCGCCGAGTCCGGACATCACTTGCCGATGTTGATCAGCGGCGCCGTCTGCATGTTCGCCGGGATCACGACCGTGGTCGTGCCGCCCTTCTCGGCGAACTTCTGCAGCGCGAGGTTCGACTCGTGCTGCAGGTACTCGCGCGTCAGGCTCTGGTTGATGATCTGGTTGGCGCGTGCGATGCCCTCGGCCTTCTTGACCTCGACCTGCGCCTCGGCCTCGGCGATCGCGATGCGCTGCTTCGTCGTCTCGAGCTGCTTCTGCGCGGCGACCGAATCCTGGATCGCCTTCTCGATCGCCGGGTCGGTGGTGAGCGAGCGGATCACGACGCGCGTGACCTGGAGCACGCCCTTGTCGTTCGCGTCGAGCTCGGCCTGCAGCGACTTGCGCACCGCCAGCGCCAGCTCCTCGCGCTGCGTGTGCATCACCAGGCTGTCGATGTGCGAGGCCTGCTGGTAGATCGCGTTGCGCGCCAGGCGTTGCAGCAGCGCATAGGCCGGCAGGTAGACGCGGCTGCCCTCGTCGCGGGTGTGCTGGCCGGCGTACTTCACGTACAGGTCGGCGATCGAGCCGGGCATGACGCGGTAGTACACGGTCACGTCGAGGTCGCGCAGCGTCAGGTTGTCGCGCGCCTTCGGCGTCAGGTCGTTCAGGTCGAGGCCGATCTCCTTGGCCGAGAACTCCTGCACCCGGCTGATGCCCGGCAGGCCCAGGTAGATGCCGGGCTCGACCTCCTCGGCACTGACCTTGCCGAGCGTGGTGCGGATGCCGACGTTGCCCGATTCCACCGTGCCGCAACTGCTGAAGCCTGCCACCACCAGCAGCACGACCGCCACGGCCGCGACCGCGCGGACCAGTCCTTGAATGCTCATCGTCGAATCCCTCCTGCCGGCATTATGTTTCGCGCATCCGGTTGGCCAGCTCCACCGCGGACTTCACGTCCATCTTCTCGAACACCCGCGCGCGGTGCACCTCGACCGTGCGCACGCTGATGTTCAGCTCGTCGGCGATCAGCTTGTTGGGCCGGCCGTCGATCACGCGCTCCATCACCTCGCGCTCGCGCTCGGTCAGCTCGGCCAGGTGCTGCTCGAGCGCGACGCGGTCGCGCCGGCGCAGGATGGCCTGCGTGCTCTGCGCCAGCGCCTGCTCGACGCGGTCGACCAGCGCGTTGTCCGAGAACGGCTTCTCGACGAAATCGAACGCACCGCGCTTGACGGCGGCCACCGCGGTCGGCACGTCGCCGTGCCCGGTCAGGAAGATCACCGGCAGCGCCTGCAGCAGGTGGCGCTCGGCCAGCCGCTCGAACAGAGCGAGCCCGCTGGTGCCGGGCATCCGCACGTCCAGCACCAGGCAGCTCGGCGAAGTGGGCCAGCCGGCGGCCGTGGCCGCGGCCAGGCGCGGCGTGAGCATGGTCTCGAAGGCCTCGGCGCTCGCGAAGCCCTCGGACAGCAGCCGCCGCGAGCGCAGCAGCCAGGCGAGCGCCTCGCGCACGACATCCTCGTCGTCGACCAGGTAGACCATCGGCAGGCCGAGGTGGGCGGGCGTGGCGCCCGTTGCGGTGGGGGTGTGGGGGGTACTGCTGGTCATGGGTTCGCGTTCCTGCTGTCGGCGGGCAGCGTGAACCTGAATTCTGCGCCGATCACGCGCTGCGCCGCGTCGAGGCGGTTCTCGAACACCAGCAGGCCGCCGTGCTGCTCGATCACCGTGCGGCACAGGCTCAAGCCGAGCCCCATGCCCTCGGGGCGAGTCGTGAAGAACGGCGTGAACAGCCGCGCGGCCACGTCGTCGGCGACGCCGGTGCCGCGGTCGACGATGCCGAACGCCACCCAGCGGGCATCGACCGGGCGCACGTGGATGGTCAGCTCGCGCTCGGCCGCCGGGGTGTGCGATTCCATCGCCTGGATCGCGTTGCGCGTCAGGTTCAGCAGCACCTGCTCGAGCATCGTGCGGTCGCAGACCACGCGCGGCATCGGCTTCGGCAGGTCGAGCTCGATGCGCGTGCCGCTCTTGCGCGCCTGCAGCCGCACCAGCGGCAGCACCGCGTCGATCAGCAGGTCGGCGCGCACCGGCTCGCGCGCCTGCTCGCGCCGGCGCACGAAGTCGTGCACGCTCTTGATCACGCGGCCGGCCCGCTCGGCCTGCTCGGCGATGCGCTGCGAGGCCTGGCGCAGCAGCGGCACCGTCTCGGCGCAGTCGCCGTCGGCGTCGTTCATCAGGTTCAGCGAGCCGGCCGCATAGCTCGCGATCGCGGCCAGCGGCTGGTTCAGCTCGTGGCTCAGCAGCGAGGCCATCTCGCCGACGGTGGCCAGCCGCGCCGTCGCCTGCAGCCGCTCCTGCTGCTGGCGCGAGACCTCCTCGATCTTGCGTTGCGCGCTCACGTCGAGCGCCGCGCTCATCCAGCCGGCGTGGCGGCCGGCGCCGTCGACCAGCGGTGCCTCGAAGATCATCACCGCGAAGCGCTCGCCGTTGCGGCGCATGAAGACCGTCTCGTAGCCCTCGCGCGGCGGCACCGTGCCGGCCAGGCGCACCTGCTGGCGCTTGGTGTACTCCGAGGTCAGCTCGGGCGGCCAGTAGGGCGGCGTCATCTGCCCGACCAGCTCGCTCGCGCTGAAGCCCACCATCTCGCAGAACGCCGGGTTCACGTAGGTGATGCGCCCGTGCGGGTCGCGCGCCCGCAAGCCGGTGACCAGCGAATCCTCCATCGCCTTGCGGAAGCTCAGCGCCTCGGCGAGCGCCGCCTCGGCGCCGGCGCGCTTGCGCACGTCGCGCGCCAGCAGCACCACCACGCCGCCGAGCGCGAACGACAGCCCCAGCACCAGCGCGGTGCTGAGGTTCGGGATCAGCTGCGGCCGGCCGGCGCTGCTGTCCACGCGCAGCTGCAGGCTCAGGCCCGGCAGGTCGACCAGCCGCTCGGCGATGAAGGCGCCGGCGCCGCGCGGCAGCCCGACGCGCGCCAGGCGCGTGCCGTCGCCCTCGACGAACGAGAGCTCGTGCACCCGCTTCACCTCGCTGCCCACCGTCTCCTCGAGCAGGCGGCCGAGCGCGAAGGTGCCGGCCATGTAGCCCAGGTGCTGGCCACTGCCGGGGATCGGGATGCAGACATCCATCACCTCCAGCCCCAGCCCGCCGGGCAGCGGCACGAAGTAGCTGCGCGAGTACGACGGACTGCCCTGGCGGCGCGCGGTGGTGCAGGCAAGCTCGGTCTCGAGGTCGATGTCGTCGCGGCGGATCTGCGTGAAGGCCGAGCCGTGCAGCGGCGAATCGATCGATTCGGTGATCTCCAGCTGCAGGTCGCGCCGCTCGATGCGCAGCAGCTCCCGGTGCGTGCGCAGCAGCACCGCCGCGTCCTGGCGCCATTGCTCGATCGACGGGTTGTTCCACAGCAGCGCCTGCAGGCTCTGCAGGTCGCGGCCGAGTGCCTGCTTGATGTCGCCGGCCGCCGCGCTGGCGGTGGCATCGACCTGCTCCTGCGCCCGGCTGCTCTCGTAGCCGAGCGTCAGCCACACCAGCAGCGACTGGGCGATCAGCAGCAGCGCCACCAGCGTCGCCCACAGCAGCACGCGCCGCCAGCGCCGCGGCGGCGGGGGAACGGAAGCGGAAGGCGGTGGGGGCAGGGGCGGAAGCATCGCTCGGGTGCGGGGACCACCTTGCAGTATTGCGAATGGGCGGGCCGCCGAGGTACGCAGTTTCGCGCATGGGGGCCGGCGGCGGTCTGCGCAACACTCTGCTTCCCTCGCCCTCCTACAATGGCTCCCCCTTTCGAGGTCCCACGAGATCACGCCATGGCCCAATCAGACAACAAGCATGCGGAACTGCGCCGTGCGGCGCTGGAGTATCACGAGTTCCCGGTGCCCGGCAAGATCGCCATCGCCGCCACCAAGCAGCTGATCAACCAGCGCGACCTGGCCCTCGCGTACTCGCCCGGCGTCGCCGCCGCCTGCGAAGAGATCGTGGCCGACCCGGCCAATGCGTTCCGGTACACCGCGCGCGGCAACCTGGTCGCCGTCGTCACCAACGGCACCGCGGTGCTCGGCCTCGGCGACATCGGCCCGCTGGCCTCGAAACCGGTGATGGAGGGCAAGGGCGTCCTGTTCAAGAAGTTCGCCGGCATCGACGTGTTCGACATCGAGCTCGCCGAGCGCGACCTTGACAAGCTGGTCGACATCATCGCCGCGCTCGAGCCCACCTTCGGCGGCATCAACCTCGAGGACATCAAGGCCCCCGACTGCTTCTACGTCGAGCGCAAGCTGCGCGAGCGCATGCACATCCCGGTGTTCCACGACGACCAGCACGGCACCGCGATCACGGTCGGCGCGGCCGTGCTGAACGCGCTGAAGGTGGTTGGCAAGGACATCGACAAGGTCAAGCTCGTCACGTCCGGTGCCGGCGCCGCGGCGCTCGCCTGCCTGGGGCTGCTGGTCAAGCTGGGCGTGCCGCGCGAGAACATCTGGGTCACCGACCTGGCCGGCGTCGTCTACGAAGGCCGCACCGAGCTGATGGACGAGGACAAGATCCAGTTCGCCCAGAAGACCTCGCACCGCAAGCTGGCCCAGGTGATGGACGGCGCCGACATCTTCCTCGGCCTGTCGGCCGGCGGCGTGCTGAAGAAGGAGATGGTCGCGACGATGGCGGCCAAGCCGATCATCCTGGCGCTGGCCAACCCGACGCCGGAGATCCTGCCGGAAGAGGTGAAGGAAGTGCGCTCCGACGCGATCATCGCGACCGGCCGCACCGATTACCCGAACCAGGTCAACAACGTCCTGTGCTTCCCGTACATCTTCCGCGGCGCGCTCGACAGCGGCGCGACCACGATCACGATCGAGATGGAGATCGCCGCGGTGCACGCGATCGCCGAGCTGGCCCAGGCCGAGCAGAGCGAGGTGGTGGCCGCGGCCTATGCCGGCGCGACGCTGAGCTTCGGGCCGGAGTACCTGATCCCGAAGCCGTTCGACCCGCGGCTGATGATGAAGATCGCGCCGGCCGTCGCGCAGGCGGCGGTCGACTCCGGCGTCGCCTCGCGCCCGATCAAGGACATGGACGCCTACCGCGAGAAGCTGCAGAGCTTCGTCTATGCCTCGGGCACGACGATGAAGCCGATCTTCACGCTCGCCAAGTGCGCCAAGCACAAGCGCGTGGCCTTCGCCGAAGGCGAGGAAGAGCGCGTGCTGCGTGCGGTGCAGGTGGTGGTCGACGAGAACCTGGCGCGCCCGACGCTGATCGGCCGGCCGGAGGTCATCGCGCAGCGCATCGAGAAGTTCGGCCTGCGGCTGAAGGCCGGCACCGACTACGACCTGGTCAACACCGAGCACGACGAGCGCTACCGCGACTACTGGCAGACCTACCACCGCATGATGGCGCGCAAGGGCGTGACCGCGCAGCTTGCCAAGATCGAGATGCGCCGCCGCCTGACGCTGATCGGCGCGATGCTGCTGCACAAGGGCGAGGTCGACGGCATGCTGTGCGGCACCTGGGGCAACACCGCGATGCACCTGCAGTACATCGACCAGGTGATCGGCCTGCGCAAGGGCACCAAGACGTACGCCTGCATGAACGGGCTGATCCTGCCGAACCGGCAGGTGATGCTGGTCGACACCCACGTCAACTACGATCCGACCGCGGAGCAGCTGGCCGAGATCACCGTGATGGCCGCCGAGGAGCTGAAACGCTTCGGCCTGCGCCCGAAGGCGGCGCTGCTGTCGCACAGCAACTTCGGCTCGAGCAACCAGCCGTCGGCGGTGAAGATGCGCGACGCGCTGGCGCTGCTGCACGAGCAGGCGCCGTGGCTCGAGGTCGACGGCGAGATGCACGGCGACGCCGCGCTCGATGCCGCCTACCGCGCCGAGCTGATGCCGACCAGCACGCTGTCGGGCGAGGCGAACCTGCTGGTGCTGCCGAACATCGACGCCGCCAACATCAGCTACAACCTGCTGAAGACGGCGGCCGGCGGCGGCATCGCGATCGGGCCGGTGCTGCTCGGGGCGGCCAAGCCGGTGCACATCCTGACGCCGTCGGCCACCGTGCGCCGCATCGTCAACATGACCGCGCTGACCGTCGCCGACGCCAACGCGGCGCGCTGATCTGACAAAAACGGCGGCCGGCCGCGCACCAAGCACAGCTTGGTGCGTGCGCCAAAAATGCCCGGGGGTCCTGCACGGGCATGTGACACCCCTGTCATCGACCCGAATGCGCTGTTTTCTTGCCGCAATGCTGTCTGAATGTGCCGACCCATATGGCCTCAGGCGAATGCGAGCATTCACTGATTTTTGAACTCTCCTGCCCCAAATTGAGGCAGCACCTTGAGCTTTGCAGCCCGATTCGGTACCATCCCGGTTTCCGAATTCAGGGATAACCCCGTGTCTCTCTCCGGTGCGCTGGCCGGTTCATTGCTGAGTTGTGCAAGTCGATTCGATGGCCGAGCCCGATGGGGCCGCGCGGCGATCGCGGCGGCTGTCATGGCGGCCAGTGTCGTCTCGGTGGCTGCCAAGGAAGCACCGGCACCAGCAGTCGAGATGGCAACGGTGGCCCTGGCGGCACTGCCGGCCGAGGCCCAGGCGACAGAGCGGCTGATTCGAACGGGAGGCCCATTTCCGTATCCCAAGGATGGCAGCGTGTTCGGTAACCGCGAACGCCAGCTACCGTCACAGCGCCGCGGCTACTACCGCGAGTACACCGTGACAACCCCGGGGGCCAGGAACCGCGCGGCAAAGCGCATCGTCTGCGGTGGCTACCAGGTCACGACGCCGCAGGCCTGTTACTACACCGACGACCACTACGCGAGTTTTCGCCGCATCGTGAAGTGAGGATCAGTTGATGGATTCTTTTGAACCAAGGAGGAACGAGACCATGCTCTTGCAGACCGTCCGTCCAAACATCGTCCAGTCGATACGCGCCTACCGTGTCGAGGATTTGCAGGAGGCCGCGCAAAGCGTGGGCCAGCACTTCCTCTACGCCAACCTGACGAACGCCCAGTCCAAGCAGGACGTGCTGGACAGCATCGCCGAATCCTTCCTGTTCCCGTCGCATTTCGGCAAGAACCTGGATGCGCTGTACGACTGCATGACCGACCTGGTGCACAAGTCGGGCGCGCAACCCGGCTTCGTCGTGGTGCTGGAGCAGTTGCCCGACAACCCGCGCTTCGACCGCGAGGCCCGCGAGCAGTTGCTCGATGTCTTCCGCGATGCGGCCGACTTCTGGGCGGAACGAAAAATACCGTTCAGGTGCTTCTATTCTTTTCAGTAGCCCGCTCCCAGGAACAAGGGTCATGGGAGCGGGCGACGGAAACGGCCCAGATTGCAGAGAACAAGCCCGCCAAGCCGGCGGCCAAGAGCGCAGCCAATGCGAACTTCGGGATGAACATGCCGATGATGAGCAGCGCCTTCGACACCTCGATGTGGCTGAACGCGGCCTGAACGATCGAACCTCTGTCAAGCCCGCTTCGGCGGGCTTTTTCTTGGGCGCGATGCGCGGGCACAATGCGCCGCACACAACAGCATCCATGACGACAGGGAGGAACCATGGCATTCAGTCTTGGCGCGCGAGCGTGTCTCGCGGCAGCATTGGCATCGGGGTTGGTCGCGGCTGCGGCGGCGCAAGAGAACACGGGAGCCACCGAGGCGCCGTCGACCGCCGGGCCGCAATCCGGGTGGTACGTGTCCGGCGGTGCCGGCCTCAGCCACTACCAGGTGCCGGGCGGGCAGGACAAGCGGCATGACACGCTGACCGGTCACGGGGGCAAGCTGATGCTGGGTTATCAATTCCGGCGCTCGATACGGCTGGAGGCGGGCGCCGTGTCGCTGGGCTCCGACTGGCATACCGACCCCGCCATCGCGGTGGTCGGCGCCTTGCATCTCGGCGACCACATCGCACTGCTCGGCCGCCTCGGGGCCTACCACCGGCGCACGGCCCGCACCGACACGTTCCTCGTCCGCTCCGAGGACAAGGAAGGTACCGAGGCCACGTTCGGGATTGGCATCGAGTGGTATCTGCAACCCCGGTTGTCGGCCCTGCTGGAGGTCGAGTCCTTCGAATCGTTTCACTTTTTCGAATCCGATCGAGGTGCCGACATGGCGACCCTGTCGCTGCGCTACCGCTTCTGAACCGCCTGCACCAGCGCCAGGTAGTCCGCCACCGGCACTTCCTCGGCGCGGCGCTGCACGTCGAAGGCACCTGAGAAGCCGCGCTCGTCGAGCCAGCGGCCCAGCGTGTGGCGCAGCAGCTTGCGGCGCTGCGAGAAGGCCACCATCACCAGTTCGCCCAGCAAGGCCTGCGGCACGCCGGTGGCATCGGGCAGCGGCTGCATGCGCACCACCGCCGAATCCACCCGCGGCGGCGGGTCGAACGCCTCGGGCGGCACGTCGAGCACCGACTCGATGTCATAGCGCCACTGCAGCATCACCGTCAGCCGGCCGTAATCCTTGTTGCCGGGCGATGCGGCCATGCGGTCGACCACTTCCTTCTGCAGCATGAAGTGCTGGTCCTGCACCTGGCCGACCGCGTCGAGCAGGTGGAAGAGGATGGGCGTCGAGATGTTGTACGGCAGGTTGCCGACGACGCGCAGCTTCTGGCCGGCCTGTTCTGCGAGCGCAGGGAAGTCGACCTTCAACACGTCCGATTCGACGACGTTCAACTCGGGCCRCTTGCGCAACCGCACGGCCAGGTCGCGGTCGAGCTCGATGACGGTCAGGCGCTCGCAGCGCGCGACCAGCGGGTCGGTCATCGCGCCCAGCCCCGGGCCGATCTCGACGACCGCCTCGCCCGGGCGCGGGTTGATCGCATCGACGATCGCGCCGATGACCGAGTGATCGGTCAGGAAATGCTGCCCGAACCGCTTGCGAGGAAGATGCTTCATGGAGCCCCTCGCCGAACGAGTACGTTCAGCGATCCCCCGAGGGGATGCCGGCCGGCTTGGGAGCGGCCCGGCGCTCGGCCGGCCGCACCGCAAATCACTGCGGCGCCTCGCGCATCTCGATGTAGGCCCGCGCCCGCAGGTCGCGCGCCCATTCGTTGTACGCCTCTTCGAACTTCTGCTCGCGCAGGATGTTGCGGGCCTGCTCGCGCTGCTGCCGCAGGTCGAGCGTCATCTTGCGGCGCTCGACCACCTGGATCAGGTGCACGCCGAAGCGCGACACCACCGGATCCGACAGCCCGTTGATCGGCAGTGCGTTCATCGCCTCCTCGAACTCGGGGACGAAGCCGCCCGGCGACACCCAGCCGAGGTCGCCGCCCTGCGACGCGCTGCCATCTTCGGAGTTGTCGCGCGCCAGCTGGTCGAAGTTGCGCGAGCCGCTCTGGATCTGCCGCTTCATCTCCTGCAGGCGCCGCACCGCGGCCTCCTGGGACAGCTGCGCCGACGGCCGCAGCAGGATGTGGCGGGCGCGCGTCTGCGTCACCGAGAACGCGCCGCCCTCGCGCTTGTCGAGCAGCTTCATCACGTGGAAGCCGGCGCCGGAGCGCAGCAGCGTCGGCGCGATCTCGCCCGGCTTCAGGCCGCGCACCGCCTCGACGAAGATGTCGGGCAGCCGGTCGGCCGGGCGCATGCCGATCTCGCCGCCGCGCGCCTTGTTGCCGTCCTCGGAGACTTCCTTCGCGACCACGTCGAACGGGGCGCTGCTGCGCACCCGGTTCAGCGCCGCCTCGGCCTTGGTGCGGCGCTCGGCGACCAGGCTCTCGCTCGCGCCCTCGGGCACGGTGACCAGGATCTGCGCGATGTTGTATTCGGTCGCGCTGCCGGCCGCGGCGCGCTGCTTGTCGAGCACCGCGTCGATCTCGGCGTCGGTGATCGTGATGCGGGCCTGCACCTCGCGCTCGCGCACCCGCTCGACCAGCAGCTGGTCGCGCACGTTGTTGCGAAAGCGCGCGTAGTCGATGCCTTCCTTCTTGAGCCGCTCGCGCAGCTGGGCCGGCGTCAGTTGGTTCTGCGCCGCGACGTTGGCGACCGCGCGCTCGAGCTCCATGTCGTCGACGCGCTGCCCGACATCGCGCGCGTTCGTGATCTGCACGCGCTCGTCGATCAGCGCATCGACCACCTGGCGGCGCAGGTCGTCGTCCGGCGGCAGCTTGGACTTGCTGCGCTGGGCTTCCTCGCGCAGGCGGTCGATGCGCTGCTGCACCTCGCCGGCGGTGACCAGTTCCTGGTTGACGATCGCGACGATGTAGTCGGCGGTCTGCGAGCGCGTGGAGGGGCGCGGCGCGGGTGCTGCGGTCTGGGCCTGCACGGCGGCCGCCGCGACGGTCGCGGACAGCAGCGACATCAGCGCGCGGGAAGCAAGGCGTTGGAATGCAATCATGGTGTCGTGGGGCTGGCAGCGGGCGCGGCGGGATCGTCGCGCAGCATGCGGTAACCGGGGATATTGTCCTTCAAGACCTTCAGCGGGTTGGTCCCGAGGCGCGACAGGCCGATCAGCTCGAGCTCGAAGCCGAGCTGCGTGGTCGCTTCCTGCGAGCTGGTCGACAGCCGCTTCGCGATCACGCGGCCGATCCAGCAGCCGGCGTCGTACTCGAAGCCCACCACCGAATCGGTGAGCCGCCGCTCGGACACGTTGTAGCTCATGCGCCCGACGCTGTACCAGGCGCCGGTGCAGCGCCCGCCGCGGTCGCTGCTCTGGCCGGGGCGGCCGTACAGCGGCCACTGCCAGCCCACCTCGAACTGCTCGCTCGGCAGGCCGGTCACGCTGTCGTTGCGGTTGAAGCGGTAGTTGGTGTTGATCGTGCGGTACGGTCCCGGCGCGTAGCGCACGCCGAGGATCGAGCGCACCGTCTGGTGCTGCTCGGGGCTGTACTGCACGGCCGCGTCGAAGCGCCAGTGCTTCAGCAGGCCGGACGAGCCGGTCAGCAGCAGGTCCGACACGCTCTGCGAGATCGGCTGCTTGTCGGGCGTGATCCGCTGGTCCTCGAACAGGTAGCGCTGGGCGAGGCCCAGGCGCAGCAGCTCGGAGCCGTCGCCCGAGTCGAGCATGCGGGTGGTGACGCCGGCGGTCAGCTGGTGCGCGTCAGACACCCGGTCGACGCCCGAGAAGCTGTTCTCGGTGTAGATCGAGTCGAAGTTGAAATCCTTCTCGGCCGAATCGAAGTTCGGCAGGTCGTTCTGCTCGCGGTACGGCGTCTTCGTGTAGAAGAGCCGCGGCTCCATGGTCTGGCGCGCCGGGCGGCCGAACAGCTGCGTGTCGCGCTCCAGCACCCAGGCGCTGTCCAGGCTGAAGGTCGGGATCACGCGGTGGAAGCGGTCGCGGCCGTCGGCCATCGGGGCGTCGAGCCGGTAGCTGGCGGCATTCACCAGCACCTTCGGCGTCAGCGTCCAGCCGGGCGTGCCGAACGGCCAGGCGAGCGAGCCCAGCAGGTGCAGCCGCGAGCCGACGGGTCGCGGGTTCGCCGCGGTGTCGTCGGGCGCCACGCCGAGGCGGTGGCCGTCCGGGTTCACGAAACGGTTGGCCTCGGCCTCCATGCCGAACTCGAGGCCGCCGACGAGCGGCTGCCAGGTGCGCACGCCGAGCTGCGGCAGCCGGTCGTAGGGGGTCGCGAGCGGGCTGTCGGCATCCTGCAGCACCTGCCAGCGCTCGACGCGGGCGTAGGTGGTCCACAGGCCGAAGTCGCTCGCCACCTGCGCGTCGCCGAGCAGCAGCCGCGGCGTCAGGCTGTTGATGCCGCGCGGCAGGTCTTTCCAGTAGTCGTCGTCGCTGACGCGCATCACGTTGGTCCGGTAGCGCGTGTTGCCGAGCAGCACGCCCTCCTGCTCCAGGTTGAATGCGCTGCGGGTGATGCCGGCCTGCCGGTCGTTGGGCAGCAGGTTCAGGTCGACGCGCCCTTCGTGGCCCGGCTCGAGGTAGCGGAACTCGGTGTCGAGCCCGGCACCGCGCTTCGAGATGATGGCCGGCGTCAGCGTCGCATCGCGGTTCGGCGCGATGTTCCAGTAGTACGGCACGGCCACCTGCAGGCCGCTCTTGTTGTCGATGTCGATGCTCGGCGGCAGCCAGCCGGACTTGCGGTCGTCGCTCAGCGGGAAGCTCAGCACCGGGGCCGCGAGGATCGGCACGCCGTAGAAGCGCAGCACCGCCCCCTGTGCGATGCCTTCGTTGTTCGCGAAATCGAGCCTCACGCGGTCGGTCGACAGGATCCACGCCGGCGTGCTGCCGTCGATGTCGTCGACGCGGCAGCTGGTGTAGGTGGCGCCGGTCGCGACGGTCAGCTGCTCGCCGAGGAAGTCGAGCCGCTCGGCATGGCCGCCGGCCTGGGTGCGCGAGAAGAAATAGGTCGGCTTCAGGAAGAAGCCTTCGAAGCGCTCGACCTTCAGTTGCAGCTCCGGACCGGTGTAGACGTTGCCGTCGCGGCTGACGCGCACCTTGCCGGTGGCATGGGCCAGGTCGTTCGCCTGCTCGTAGGTCATGCGGTCGGCGCTGATCTGCATCGAGCCGCGCTGGAAGCGGGCGTTGCCTTCGGCGATGACGTCCTGGTCGGGGCGGGCGCGGACCTCGTCGGCCTCGAGCACCATCGAGTTGTCGGGTGCGGAGGCGGCGGAGGCCGGTGCGGCTGCCGAAGCCGCGGAGGCAGCCGCCGATGCAGCCGCTGCTGGCGCCGATGCCGCAGCCGCCGGCGGCACGACCGCCTGCGCCCACCCGGCCGACGCCCAGCCGACGGCCGAGGCCGCGAGGCTCAGGCGGATCGCGCAGACGCAGAGTCGGAGTGGGAACGGCGGCAGCAAGGGAGCGAGGACATCAGGGGCGGAGGGACGGCTCGGCGCCGCGGCACCGGCACGACGACAGGCGGCGCGCCCAGGGCGATTTGTAGAATCGATTATCCACGAGCAGTATCCCCACATGCCCCTGACCCCTGATCCGACGACCTCCGAGTCGACCCTGCCCCCGCTGGCCTGGCCCGACGACAAGCGCCGCGTCGCCTTCGAAAGCTGGCTGCGGCAATTGGCGGGCCGGGGCATCCACGCGAGCGGGGCGCGGCCGGCCAGCAACGACGCCAGCTTCCGCCGCTACCTGCGGGTCGACACCGAGGCCGGCACGCGCATCGTGATGGACGCGCCGCCCGAGAAAGAGGACTGCCGGCCGTTCGTGAAGGTCGCCGCGCTGCTGCGCGCCGCCGGCCTGAACGCGCCCGAGGTGCTCGACTGGCATGCCGAGGACGGCTTCATGCTGCTGTCCGACCTGGGCGACCAGACCTACCTGTCGCAACTCGACGATCGCAGCGCGCACGCGCTGTATGCCGATGCGAGCCAGGCGCTGGTGCGGCTGCAGGGCATCGAGGCGGCGTCGCAGCTCCCGGCCTACGACCGCACGCTGCTGATGCGCGAGATGCAGCTGTTCCCCGACTGGTACGTGAAGCACGCCGGCCACGTGCTGACGGCCGACGAGCAGGCCCAATGGGCCGATTGCGTCGAGCGCATCGTGCAGAACAACCTGGCCCAGCCGATGGTGCTGGTGCACCGCGACTACCACTCGCGCAACCTGATGGTGTGCCCGGCGGCCGGCGCGGCCACCAACCCCGRCATCCTCGACTTCCAGGACGCGGTCTGGGGCCCGATCACCTATGACCTGGCCAGCCTGCTGCGCGATGCCTACATCGAGCTCCAGGAAGACGTGCAGATCGACCTCGCGGTGCGCTACTGGGAGCGTGCGCGCAAGGCCGGCCTGCCGGTGCAGGCCGACTTCGGCGAGTTCTGGCGCGATTTCGAGTGGATGGGCCTGCAGCGCCACCTGAAGGTGCTGGGCATCTTCGCGCGGCTGTACCACCGCGACGGCAAGGACGGCTACCTGCAGAACCTGCCGCTGGTGTGGCGCTATGCGCACCGCACCGCGAGCCGCTACAACGGGCTGGGTGCGCTGGCGCGCCTGCTGGAACGCCTGGTCGGCGAGACGCGGCAGGACGTGTTCAGGTAATCAGCGCGTCTGGCAACCCGCCGCCGCGAGCCACGGATCGGTCTCGCCGCCGCCGAAGGTCTCGAGCAGGAAATCGATGAACGCCCGCGTGCGCGCCGGCACGTGCTTGCGCGTCGGCATCGCGGCGTAGATCGTGGTCGTCAGCAGGTGCCAGCGCGGCAGCACGCGTTCGAGCGCGTGCTCCATCAGCGCATCCTCGACGACGAACGACGGCAGCCCGGCGATGCCCATGCCGGCGAGCGCCGCGGCGTACATCGTGTCGATGTGCGTCGTGCCGAGCGCGGGCCGCCCCGGCGTCAGCGTGTACGACTCGCCGGACGGCTCGTCATCGCCCCACACGCCCTCGTGGAAGGTCAGCTCGCGCAGGAAGGTCGGCACCATCGCCTCGTGGCCGGCCAGCTCCGACGGGTGCACCGGCCGGCCGCGGCGGTTCAGGTACTCGGGCGAGGCACAGGTGATGACCTCGGAGCGCGCGAGGCGCCGCGCGACGAAGTCGCCATCGAGCGGGCGGTCGCCGACCGACAGGATGCTGATGTCGAAGTTCTCGTCGACCGCCTCGACCGGGCCGGGGCACGACAGCTCGATCGTCACCTTCGGGAACAGCGTGCGGAATTTCGGCAGGTGCTTGGCGATCTGGTGCACCGCGAAGGCCGGCGGTGCCAGCACGCGCAGGTGGCCGCGCGGCTCGGAGGTGGCGGCGCTCGCGAGCGCCTCGGCCTCTTCGACTTCGGTGAGGATCTGCTGCACGCGTTCGAGGTAAAGCTCGCCGGTGTCGGTGAGCGCGAGGCGGCGCGTCGTGCGGTTGATCAGGCGGGCGCCGAGGTGCTCCTCGAGGTCGGCCACGAGCCGCGTGACGACGGCCGGCGAGAGGTTCAGCCGGCGTGCGGCCGACGCGAAGCTTCCTTCCTCGATCACCCGGGAAAACACCCGCATCGAATGCAGCCGATCCATTCTTTCGCCCTCATTGTTTCTTTTTTGACAATGGGGCATTGAAGCACGTGCTGTTTATTGATTCAAGCGCAATGTCTACAGTTCACCCCATCGATGAGGCCAACGCAACAGTGACTCACCGAGGCTGGACAAGACGGCTCTGAACAACCCCTGAAGCCGCCCTGCCTGGAAACGTCAACCCTCTGAAGGAATTCATCATGAGCACCAAGAACTTCGCCGCCCTTGCCACCGTCGCCCTTGCACTGGCTGGCGCCTCCGTCACCGCGTTCGCTGCCGACACCGGCCTGACCCGCGAACAAGTGCGTGCCGAGCTGGCCCGTGCCCGCGCTTCCGGCGACCTGCTGCCGAACTCGGAAAGCTACGGCTACAACAACGCGTCGATCACGCTGCCGAAGGCCCAGGCTGCGGCGACAGCCGACAGCGGCAAGAGCCGCGAGCAAGTGCGCGCCGAACTGGCCCGTGCCCGTGTCGACGGCACGCTGGTCCCGAACTCGGAAAGCTACGGCTACACCACCCCGGTGGTCGCTGGCACGAGCCGCACCCGCGCCGAAGTGCGTGCCGAGGCGGTCGAAGCCGCCAAGGCCCACAAGAGCGACTCCGGCTACGGCGCGCTGTCGACCGGCTACTGATCGCTGAAGCGCGCAGAGCGCAACGGTTGTGGGACACCGCAGAGGCCGCCTTCGGGCGGCCTCTGTCGTTGTCGGGCATCCGTTCCGCGAGACAATGGGGCACCCCCAACCTCCGATGCGGCGCACGCCACAAGCCTGCGCCGCGTTGCCATTGGCGCCGCCATGTCCGTGTCTGCCTTCTTCCTGCAACGCATCCGCCCGACCGACGTGCCCCGCGGCGAGCCGCCGCCCGGCCTGCTGGCCTTCTACTGGCATTTCATCCGCCAGACGCGCTGGCTGTACCTCGCGATGTTCATCACCGGGCTGGTGGTGGCCGGGGTCGACACGCTGGTGCCGGTCTTCATCGGCAGGCTGGTCACGCTGATGCAGGCGCCCGAGCGCGCCGCCGCGTTCAGCGCTGCCGCGCCGATGCTGCTCGGCATGGCTGCGCTGGTGCTGTTCGGCCGGCCGCTCGCGCTGGTCGCCGACACGATGGTGCGCAACATCGCGGTGGTGCCCGGCGTCACCAGCCTGATCCGCTGGCAGAGCCACTGGCACGTGGTGCGCCAGGGCTGGACCTTCTTCCAGAACGATTTCGCCGGCCGCATCGCCAACCGCGTGATGCAGACCAGCAACGCGGTGCGCGAGAGCGTGGTCAGCTCGATCCGCGCGATCTGGTACATCGTGATCTACGGCGTCACCGCGCTGGTGCTGATGGCCAGCGCCGACTGGCGGCTTGCCGTGCCCACCGTGCTGTGGTTCGCGAGCTACGTGTTCTTCCTGCGCCATTTCGTGCCGCGCATGCGCGACCTGGCGCGCGCCAGTTCCGAACTGCGCTCGGCGTTGATGGGCCGCGTGGTGGACAGCTACACCAACATCCTGACCGTGAAGCTGTTCGCCCGCGCGCGCGACGAAGACGCCTACGTGCGCGAGAGCGTCGACGAGCACACGCTTGCGATCGCCGCGCACATGAAGCTCACGACGCAGTTCATGGCGACGCTGTCGGCGATGAACGCGCTGTTCCTGGTCAGCACCGCGACCATCGGCGTGCTGCTGTGGGTGCACGGGCACATCGCCGCCGGCATGGTGGCCACCGCGCTGCCGCTGGCCTGGCAGATCGCGAGCGTCGCCGGCTGGGTCAGCTGGGAAGTGACCGGCATCTTCGAGAACGTCGGCGTGGTGCAGGAGGGCATGGAGACGATCGCGGTGCCGCACACGCTGGTCGACAAGCCGGGGGCCCGCCCGCTCGAGGTGACGCGCGGCGAGATCCGCTTCGAGCACCTGACCTTCACCTACGGCCGCGGCGACGGCAAGCGCGTGCTCGACGACCTGGACCTGGTCGTGAAGCCGGGCGAGCGCGTCGGGCTGGTCGGCCGCTCGGGCGCCGGCAAGTCGACGCTCGTGAACCTGCTGCTGCGCTTCCACGAGGTGGAGCAGGGCCACATCCGCATCGACGGGCAGGACATCGCCGGCGTCACGCAGGAGAGCCTGCGCGGCGCGATCGGCCTGGTGACGCAGGACACCTCGCTGCTGCACCGCTCGATCGCCGCCAACATCGGCTACGGCCGGCCCGACGCGACGCCCGCGCAGGTCGAGGCGGCGGCGCGCAAGGCGCAGGCGCACGGCTTCATCCGCGAGCTGCAGGACTGGAAGGGCCGCACCGGCTACGAGGCGCACGTCGGCGAGCGCGGCGTGAAGCTCTCCGGCGGCCAGCGCCAGCGTGTCGCGATCGCGCGCGTGGTGCTGAAGGACGCGCCGATCCTGGTGCTCGACGAGGCCACCTCGGCGCTCGACAGCGAGGTCGAGCTCGCGATCCAGGACCAGCTGCTGAACCTGATGGAAGGCAAGACGGTGATCGCGATCGCGCACCGGCTGTCGACCATCGCCCGCATGGACCGGCTGATCGTGCTGGAGCAGGGCCGCATCGTCGAGCAGGGCACGCACGACGAACTGCTGCAGCAGGGTGGCCACTACGCGCTGCTGTGGAAGCACCAGTCGGGCGGCTTCCTGGCGTACGACAAACCGCTGCCTGCCGACCCGGGCGCCGACGACGAGCCCGTGATCGACGATGCACCCGTCGACGAGCTGCGCTCGGCCCAGCAGCCCGAGCCCGCGGGACAATAGCGCCCATGCTCCGAATCACCGAACTGCGGCTGCCGCTCGACCATGCCGAAGGCGCGCTGCGCCCGGCCGTGCTGCAGCGCCTGGGCCTGGCCGATGCCGCGCTGAAGAGCGCCACTGTCTTCAAGCGCAGCTACGACGCGCGCAAGAAGGCCGCCATCGTGCTGATCTACACCGTCGACTGCGAGCTCGCCGACCCGGCCGATGAGGCCGCGTTGCTGCAGCGCTTCGCGATCGATCCGCACATCAAGCCGTCGCCCGACACCTCGTACAAGTTCGTCGGCCACGCGCCGGCGGATTTCGAGGCCTCGGGCCGACTGCGCCCGCTGGTCGTCGGCTTCGGCCCGTGCGGGCTGTTCGCCGCGCTGATCCTCGCGCAGATGGGGCTGCGGCCGATCGTGCTGGAGCGCGGCAAGGAGGTGCGCCAGCGCACCCAGGACACCTGGGGCCTGTGGCGCAAGAATGTCCTGAACCCCGAATCGAACGTGCAGTTCGGCGAGGGCGGCGCCGGCACCTTCTCCGACGGCAAGCTGTGGAGCCAGATCAGCGACCCGCGCCACCTGACGCGCAAGGTGCTGACCGAGTTCGTCAAGGCCGGCGCGCCGGACGAGATCCTGTTCGTCAGCAAGCCGCACATCGGCACCTTCCGGCTGGTCAGCATGATCGAGAAGATGCGCGCCGAGATCGAATCGCTGGGCGGCGAGATCCGCTTCGAGCAGCGCGTGACCGATGTGCTGATCGAGGGTGGCCACATTCGCGGCGTGACGCTCGCGTCCGGCGAGCAGCTGCGCGCCGACCACGTCGTGCTGGCGCTCGGCCACAGCGCGCGCGACACCTTCGCGATGCTGCACGCGCGCGGCGTCTTCATGGAGGCCAAGCCGTTCTCGGTGGGCTTTCGCATCGAGCATCCGCAGTCGATCATCGATCGCGCGCGCTTCGGCCCGAACGCCGGCAACGCCATCCTCGGCGCGGCCGACTACAAGCTGGTGCACCACGCCGCCAACGGCCGCTCGGTCTACAGCTTCTGCATGTGCCCGGGCGGCACGGTGGTGGCGGCCACCTCGGAAGTCGGCCGCGTCGTGACGAACGGCATGAGCCAGTACTCGCGCAACGAGCGCAACGCGAATGCCGGCATCGTCGTCGGCATCTCGCCGCAGGACTATGCGCAGGACCCGGATGCGCCGGGGCCGGTCAATCCGCTGGACGGCATTGAATTCCAGCGCCGGCTCGAGTCGCGCGCCTTCGAACTCGGCGGCGGCAACTATGAAGCGCCGGGCCAGCTGGTCGGCGATTTCGTCAAGGGCCAGCGCTCGCGCGAGTTCGGCAGCGTGCAGCCGTCGTACAAGCCGGGCGTGCTGCTCGGCGACCTGCACCCGAGCCTGCCCGACTACGCGATCCAGGCCATCCGCGAGGCGCTGCCGGCGTTCGAGCGGCAGATCAAGGGCTTCTCGATGCCCGACGCGGTGCTCACCGGTGTCGAGACGCGCACCTCGTCGCCGCTGCGCATCACGCGCGGCAAGGACTGGCAGAGCCTGAACGTGAAGGGCCTGTACCCGGCCGGCGAAGGCGCGGGCTATGCCGGCGGGATCATGTCGGCCGGCGTCGACGGGATCGAGGTCGCCGAGGCGCTGGGGCGGTCGATCCTCTCGTAGCCCGGATGCCAATCCGGGGGCGGCCGTCGAAGTCAACCCGGATTGGCATCCGGGCTACGGACTGACCAGGTAGTCGAGCGCCAGCGTCGCGAGCGCCTTCACGCCCAAGGGCAACGCCGCCTCGTCGAAATCGAAGTCCGGCGCATGGTTCGGCGGCGCGTTCTGCGGCGTCTTGCCGGGCGGCGTCGCGCCGAGGATGAAGAACAGCCCCGGCACCTGCTTCTGGTACTCCGAGAAATCCTCCGACGCGCTGATCTTCGGCAGTTCCATCACGCGGCCGCTGCTCGCGCGCTGCAAGGAAGGCATCATCCGCGCGAGCAGTTCGCGCGGGTTGTCGGTGACGGCGTAGGTGGCCGGCCCGAAGCTGACGCTCGCCTGCGCACCGCTGGCCGCGGCGATCGATTCGGCGGTGGTCACGATGCGCCGCTTCGCTTCCTCGCGCATCGCCTCGTCGAAGCTGCGCAGCGTGCCGCGCATCTCGACGCTGTCGGGCAGCACGTTCTCGCGGTTGCCGCCGTGGATCGACGCGATGCTCAGCACCGCCGGTTCATGGCTGATGTTCAGCTGGCGGCTCACGATGGTCTGCAGCCCGGTGATGATCTGCGCCGAGACGACGATCGGATCGATGCCGCCCCACGGCGCGCCGCCATGCGTGCCGCGGCCCCGCACCGTGATGCGCAGCGAATCGGCGCCGGCCAGCATCGGCCCGCCGCGCACGCCGAGCACGCCCGAGGCCAGGTTCGGCGAGATGTGCAGGCCGAACACCGCATCGACCTTCGGGTTCTCGAGCACGCCTTCCTCGACCATCGCGCGCGCGCCCCAGCTCTCGGCGGCGGTCGACGGCAGGTCGGCGAGGCCTTCCTCGGCCGGCTGGAAGATGAACTTCACGCTGCCGGGAACCTGCGCCCGCAGCCCGGCCAGCAACTCGGCCACGCCCATCAGGATCGCGGTGTGGCCGTCGTGGCCGCAGGCGTGCATCACCGGCGTCTGCGCGCCCTGGTAGCGGCCGGTCTGCTGCGACGCGAACGGCAGGTTGGTCGCCTCGGTCACCGGCAGCGCGTCCATGTCGGCGCGCAGCGCAACCACGCGCGACCCCGGCAGCCCGCCGCGCAGCAGGCCGACCACGCCGCGTCCGCCGACGCCGGTCGTCACCTCCAGGCCCAGCCGGCGCAGGTGCTCGGCCACCAGCGCGGCGGTGCGCACCTCCTGGCCGGAGAGTTCGGGATGGGCGTGGATGTCGCGGCGCCAGGCCACCAGGCGTGGCGCCAGCGCGGCGACGCGGGTGTCGAGGGCAGCGGTGGTGATGCCTTGCGGTTGGGCGAGGGCGGTGCCGGTGAGCAGGGCGCAGGCCACGAACTGCGCAGCCCGCGAGCCTCGCCTCAAGGGCAGGCCGCCATCACCTGCGCCACTGCCGCCGTCAGCTTCTTCCCGTACGGCACATGCAGGAACTCGTTCGGCCCGTGCGCATTGCTCTTCGGGCCGAGCACGCCGCAGACCATCATCTGTGCCTTCGGGAAGCCCTTCTGCAGCAGGCTCATCAGCGGGATCGTGCCGCCCTGGCCGACGTAGCCGCAGGGCGCGCCGAACTGCGCCTGCGACGCGCTGTTCAGCGCATCCTCCAGCCATGGCGCCAGGCTCGGCGCATTCCAGCCGCTCGCGCCGTACGCACCGGCACGGCCATCGGCCGCGAAGGTCACGCGGGCGTTGTAGGGCGCGTTGTCCTCGAGCAGCGTCTTCAGGCGCAGCGCCGCCTCGTTGCCGTCGATCATCGGCGGCAGGCGCAGGCTCAGCTTGAACGCGGTGTACGGGCGCAGCACGTTGCCGGCATTCTTCAGCTCGGGGAAACCGTCGGCACCGGTGACGCTCAGGGTCGGGCGCCAGGTGCGGTTCAGCAGCGCCTCGGTCGGGTCGGTGGTGGTCGGCAGCGTCGGGCCACCATCGGCGCCGCAGGCCCACGGGAAGCGCTTCCAGACCTCGTCGCCGAGGATCTGCGCGGTGGTCTGCGCCTGCGCCAGGCGGTCGGCGGGAACCTCGCAATGGAAGCTCTCCGGCAGCAGCCGGCCGGTCTTGCTGTCTTCGAGCCGGTCCAGCACCTGGCGCAGGATGCGAAAGCTCGACGGCACCAGCCCGCTGGAGTCGCCGGAGTGGATGCCCTCGGTCAGGATCTCCACCTTCAGCACGCCGCTGACCATGCCGCGCAGGCTGGTCGTCAGCCACAGCTGGTCGTAGTTGCCGGCGCCGCTGTCGAGGCAGACGACGAGGCTCACGTTGCCCAGCCGCTCGCGCAGCACGTCGAGGTAGGCCGGCAGGTCGAACGAGCCGCTTTCCTCGCAGGCCTCGATGATGCCGACGCAGCGCGGGCGCGGGATGCCCTGCCGGTCGAGCGCCATGATCGCCGTCAGCGACGCGTAGACCGCGTAGCCGTCGTCGGCGGCGCCGCGGCCGTACAGCAGGCCGTTCTCGTACTTCGGCGTCCAGGGCCCCAGGTCGCTGCGCCAGCCGTTGAATTCGGGTTGCTTGTCGAGGTGGCCGTACAGGCAGATGGTGTCGGTGCTGCCGGCCTTGGTCGCCGGCACCTCGAAGAAGATCACCGGCGTGCGGCCGTCGATCCGCACCACTTCCAGCTTCAGCCCGGCCACCTTCTTGCTCTCGACCCAGCTCGCGGCATCGCGCACCACCCGCTCGAGGTACCCGTTCTTCTGCCAGTCGGCATCGAACATCGGGCTCTTGGCCGGGATCGCGATGTAGTCGGTCAGCGCCGGGACGATCTCTTCGTCCCAGGTGCGGTTCGCAAACTCGGCGATGGCGGTGGCTTCGTCGGGCTGCAGCGGAAGGTTGGGGTCGCGAGCGTTCATGCCGGTTCTCCTGGCGCAGTGAATCCCTTGTGGGGAATTGCGGAGTGTAGAACCGGGAGCGACAGGCTATGCTGATCCGTTCCACAAGAACACACGAGGAGACGGAGATGCGCCAATGCGTCACACAGGCCGCAGGGCTGGCGGCGGCTGTGCTGCTGAGCGGTGCGGTCAGCCATGCCGAGGAGGCGCAGCACCCCTGGGTGGTCGCGGCGCCGCTGTCGGTCAAGGAGACGTACTTCAGCAACCTGAGCTCCGGGGCGCGCATCGAGACACCCTTCGTGCTGAAGTTCGGGCTCAGCGGCATGGGCCTGGCGCCGATCACGAAGCCGCAGCCGCGCACCGGGCACCACCACCTGCTGATCAACCGCGAGCTGCCGCTCGACTTCTCGAAGCCGCTGCCCTTCAACGAGCAGTACGTGCACTTCGGCAAGGGCCAGATGGAGACGGTGCTGACGCTGGCGMCCGGCGACTACACGCTGCGCCTGGTGCTGGCCGACGACAAGCACATCCCGAACTTCGTCTACAGCAAGCCGCTGCGCATCACCGTGACGAAGAAGAATGCCGACCTCGACCCGGCCAGCCTGAGCCCGCCCGGCGTCGAGCTGATGCTCCCGGTGGCCGAGGCGTTGACCGGCAAGCCGCTGCAGGTGCGCTTCCATGCGTCGCGGCTCAACGTGTCGCACGCCGCGCTGCAGGAGAAGGGCACCGGCCACTTCCGGCTGAGTGCGCTGCGCGACGGGGCCCGGCCGGAGACGCTGGACTTCCCCGGTGGGCAGACCGAGGCGTGGATCAAGCCGCCGCCCGGGCGCTACCAGCTCAAGCTGGAGTTCGTCGACAACCTGGCGCCAGCCGCGGTGCTGGCCACGGCGGCACCGCAGTCGATCACGGTGTTGCCGAAGTGAATCGTCGCAGCCCGGCCTGCAGCGCAGCGAACACCTCCGCCTGTTCGGGCTCGTTGAAGATCTCGTGGAACAGCGCCGGGAACGCCTGCGCGGTGACGACCGCCTGCGAGGCCGCCGCGGCGAACGCCTGGCTGCCGGCCGGCGCGACGCAGCGGTCGCTGCCGGCGTACAGCAGCAGCGTCGGCAGCGTCCACGCGGCGGCGCGGGCGCGCACCCATTCGCCGCCGTCGACGATGAAGCGCACCAGCCGCGGCGTCACGCGGTCGTGCACCAGCGGATCGGCGACGTAGGCCGCGACGACGGCCGGGTCGCGCGAGATCCACGCCGGCTTCAGCCCGTTGCCGACCGCGAGCGACGGTGCAATCGGGCCGAGCGCCGCGAGCAGCAGCTTCTGCACGCCGTTCATGCCGGGGTCGAGCGCCGGTGACGACATCACCAGGCCGTCGACCGGGCGCCACCACGGCGCCTTCGTGTCGGCGGCGAAGCGCGAGACGACCAGCCCGCCCATGCTGTGGCCGAGCAGCACCAGCGGGCCGCGGTGCGCGGTGCGGGCGGCATCGATCACGTGCGACAGGTCGTCCAGCAGGTCATGGTCGGTGGCGAGCCGGCCGCGGGCGCCCTCGCTGCGGCCGTGGCCGCGCTGGTCGTAGGCCAGCACATGCCAGCCCCAGCCGTTCAGGTGTGCGATCACATGCGCGTAGCGGCCCAGGTGCTCGCCGAGTCCGTGCACCAGCACGACGACGCCGTGGGCCGCGGTGCCGGCCGGGTGGTGCGAGAGGTGCAGGCGCAGGCCGTCGGTGGTGTGCAGGGTTGTGTCCATGGCCGGCGAGTTTAGGCATCGCATGCCGTGTCAGCCCCCGGGCTTGTCTCGATGCGCATCAGGCCGCTTGCGGCTGCGGATCCCTGTCGAGGCTCAGTTGGGCGGCCGCGACCGGATCGAGGTGCGTCGCCATCCAGCGCACGACGCTGGCCGCATGCGTCATCGGCCCGAGGTGCCCGGCGCCGGCCAGCTCGCAGTGCTGCGCATGCGGCAGCACCTGCGCCAGCAGCTCGACGATGCGCCGTGCCGGTGCACGCGTGTGCTGCCCGTGGATCAGCAGCATCGGCATCGTCAGCCGCGACAGCGCCTGCTCGCCCCAGGTCGCGGCGAACAGCGCGTCGAAGTGGCGCGGCACCACCGGCATGCGCGACGCGATGGCCTCGCGGCGCGCCGTGCCCAGGCCATCCCAGGCCGCATCGCCACCCCAGTAGCTCGTGAACGCGCGCGCCGCGGCCAACGCATCACCCCGATCGAGCAACCCGGCCACGCGCGATGCGATCTCGCGCACCTCGTCGAGCGCTGCATCCTGCGGTGCCAGGCGGCGGATGATGCCGACCGCGACCGGCTCGTACAGCGTCAGCGAGCGCACCCACTGCGTGTGGCGCAGCGCGATCTGCATCGCGACCGCGGCGCCGTACGAGTGGCCGACCAGGTGGATGCCGCGCCGCACCAGCCCCCAGGCCGGCTGCACGAGCTGGGTCACCGCGTTCGCGTCGACGTGCAGCGTGTTCAGCACGGCGGCCGGCCAGGCGGGGCTGCGGCCGTGGCCGTGCAGGTCGGGCGCGACGACCTGCCAGCGCCCGCTCAGCGCATCGGCCAGGCCGTTCCATTGCGCATGCGTGCCGGTCGACGAGTGCAGGCACAGCACGACCGGCCCGTCGCCTTGCGTGCGGGCGACCAGGCGGCCAGGGTGGGGTTGGGGCGCTTTCATGACTTCTCCAGCGGATCGGAGGCGTCAGGATGCGCGGGGCAGGTATCGGCGCCGTGTCGTGCGCCGGCCCCGATTGATTCATTCGTTGCGGACGCGCGCTACGCCTGCTCGGCCGCCGCCTTCAGGTTCGCGAGCCCGGCCTCGAAATCGCGCCCGATCAGCGTGTCCATGCTCATGAACAGGCCCATCAGCTTCGACACGTAGGGCGTCGGGCCGTGCATCGCCCAGTGCACGAGCGTCGCGTCGTCCTGCGGCTTCAGCGTGAATTCGGCGACGTTGTGGCCTTCGAAGGGCTTGATGAAATCGAGCTTGATCGCCAGCGCCGCGGCCGGCGTGCTCTGCATGATCTCCATGCGGCCCTGGCCGACCTTCGCATTGCCGCGCCATTCGTAGACGGCGCCGACGCCGCGCGGCGGGCCGCTGTGCGTGCGCACCATCGCCGGGTCGAGCTTCTCCCAGGGCGACCACTCGGGCCAGCGGTGGAAGTCGTCGAGCAGCGGGAAGATCCGGTCGGGCGGCGCCTTGATCGCGAGCGAGCGCTCGACGCGGAAGGTGTCGGGCCGGGTCGTCGCGAACAGCAGCACCGCGGCGATCAGCAGCAGCACGACGAGGGCGATGGTCATCCACATGGCAGATCCTCTGCAAACTCAGCGAGGCGGGAATTGTCGCGTCTCGCCGATCGCCAGCACGAAGAATTCTTCATCGGACAGCGCCTGCAGCCGGCGCTGCTCCAGCAGCGCCTGCGGCGGATCGTCGAGCGCTTCGTCGGACAGCTGGAAGGTGCCCCAGTGCACGCCCAGCGAGCGCTTGGCGCGCAGGTCGCGGTGGATGCGGATCGCCTCCTCGACGTCGACATGCTGCGGCGCCATGAACCAGCGCGGCTCGTAGGCGCCGATCGGCAGCAGCGCGATGTCGAAGCCGCCGCCGTTCGCCGCGGACTGGCGCTCGGCGAAGCGCGCCTGGATGTCGATGAAGTCGCGCGAATACGCGGTGTCGCCGGCGTAGAACAGGTGGCAGTCGGGCGCGAACACCGCGAAGCCGCCCCACAGCGTCTTCATCCGGTCGGCGAGGCCGCGGCCCGACCAGTGCTGGGCCGGCACCAGCGTCACCTCGACCGGGCCGGCCGGTGCCGGCACCGTGTGCGAGGTCCACCAGTTCAGCTCGACCGCGTTCGCGATGCCGCGCCCGGCGAGCCAGGCCTTCACGCCCAGCGGCACGACGAACAGCGGCGGGCCGCCCGGCTGGCGCTGCAGCGCATCGACCGAGGCGGCGTCGAGGTGGTCGTAGTGGTTGTGCGAGGCCAGCACGAGGTCGATGTGCGGCAGCTCGGCGAGCCCGACGCCGGGCGGCAGGTGGCGTTTCGGCCCGGCGAACGGCAGCGGCGACGCGCGCTCGGAGAACACCGGGTCGGTCAGCACATTCAGGCCGCCCAGTTGGGCCAGCACGGTGGCGTGGCCGATCCAGGTGACGGCGGGTCGCATCGCCGCACCGGCGCGCGCGTTGGCCTGCAGGAACGCGAGGTCCGGCGCCATGCTGGGGATCGGCCCGCGTGGCGGCCGCGGCACGCCGCTGCGGTGCGCTGCCCAGCGCCAGCGCAGCACGTCGGCCAGGCTTTTCGGTTCGAAGCCGGCGTAGTTGTTCTGGAACGCCATCGGCCGTCAGACGCCGTCGGCCACGAAGCCCACCACCGCATGCGAGTTGTCGCAGAACGGCTTGTTCTGCGACTGGCCGCAGCGGCACAGCCGGGTGCTGGTGAGGCGGTCGACGGTGCGGCCGGTGCCGGCGCACAGCTCCAGGTTGCCGCTGACCTCCAGCGGCCCGTTGCGCAGCGGCTCGACGCGCAGCGTGCCGTTGCGTGCCGCGAGCGGCTGCGATTCGCGCGTCGGCGGCTCGCCGCTCGCCTTGAAACCGGCGGCGTTGTGCGCGCCGTCGCAGAACGGCTTGTTGGCCGACTGGCCGCAGCGGCACAGCGTGGCGCGCAGCGAGGAGCCGCCGTTCGGCGGGGCCGCCAGCGCCATCTCGGCATGGAAGGCGAGCGGGCCGTTCTCGCGCAGCCGCACGGTGTTGACGAGCGGTGCCGCCTCGGCCGGGCCGCCATCCAGGCGCTCGTAGGTGACCGCGCCGGACGGGCAGGTGTGGGCGACGATCGCGATGCGCTCGGGCGTCGCCTGGTCGGGGTAGAGCCAGTCGCCGGGCGTGTTCGCGAGGAAGACCTCGGGCTCGCCGAGCACGCAGTGCCGCGCGTGGATGCAGCGCTGCGTGTCGAAGCGCAGCAGCACGTCACGGCCGCGGGCTTCGTCGGGCGGCTTCGGGGCCGGACGGGGGGCGGCCGGCGCAGGCGGTGCAGCGATGACGGGCGGCGGGGCTACCGCGGGTGCAGCGGGTGCAGCGGGTGCAGCGGGTGCAGCGGGTGCAGCGGGTGCCGCCGGGCCCGCGATGGCCGGCCAGTGTGCGTCGTGGTCGGCCGACCAGTAGTTCGAGAAGCGCCGCATCGCCTGCGCATGCCGCGCGAGCCACGGCTGCGCGCCGGGCTGTGCGGCCATCGCGGTGAGCCGGTCGGCGACGCAACCGCAGCGCTCGGCCAGCACCAGCGTCGCGGTCTCGACCGACAGGTAGGTCAGCACGGTGCGGGACGCGGTGAAGGTCATGCCGGCATTGACACCGGGGTGCTTGTCGCTGGCCGGCATCGCCGACAGCGCGCTGCCCATGTCGCCGAGCATGTGCATCAGCGCGAGCGTCTGGTCGGCCATCTCGCGCCGGCGCGCGGTGGCGGTCTCGGAGCGCGGCGTCACGTCGGCGAGCGCCGACAGCAGGCGCAGCATCAGCTCGTAGCAGACGTTGGCGACGTCGAGCAGCGCGGCGGCCGGCTCGGCGGTGACGTGCACCCGCAGCCCGGCGACGACCGGGTTGCGCATCACCGGGTTGCGCGCCGCCGGGCGGGCCGGCTCGAAGCCCGGGCGGCGCGCCTTCAGCCCCTGCCATTCGCTGCGGATGGCGCAGAAGCGCGCGTAGTGCGAGCCGCTCTTGTTCTCGCGCGAGCCTTCGCCCTGGTGCACGATGAACTCGACGGCCTGGCGCGCCTCGGCCAGCGTGCCGACGGTCATCAGCCCGGGCAGGCGGAAATCCTGCGTGGCCAGCTGCGCCGCGCGCGGCCCGATGAACACCTTCGCCTCGCCGCCGTGCTGCACCAGCAGCTCGCAGCTCTCGGCGATCGATTCGTACAGCTCGCCGACGGTGGTGTAGTCGTCCGGCAGCATCGACAGCCGGCCGGCGACGGCGCGGCGGTGGTAGCTGGTCTTCTCGTAGCGGGTGCCGTCGCGCTCGGCCACGTCGGCCGGCCGCTCGAGGTAGACGAAGTGGTCGAGCGTGGCCTCGTCGAACGGCGCGAGCTCGACCGCGATGTCGGCCGGGAACAGCCCCGCCGCGATCGGGAAATTGAAGCGCCGGTAATGCGGGCGGGCGCCGATCGCGACCGCGATGTTGTTGGCCAGCGCCAGGTGCAGCATCTCGTCGGTGGCGATCGCGATGATCTCGCGGCGCCAGCGCTGCACCGCGGCGAGTTCGTCGGGCTCGAGCCCCTCGTCGGCGTGCTGCTTCAGCGAGAACGCCGCATAGAGGTAGGTGCACATCAGGCAGTGCTCGATCTCGGCGGCCTCGGCGAGCATGCCGACGAGCTGGGCGCGGTGGGAGGCAGGGGTCATGGCCGGCAGCATGCCGGGGAGGGCGCCGCGATGCAAGGGCGGGGCGCGAGAGCCCGACTGCTACGCTCGTGCGATGAACCCACCTCCGCTCTGGCAGGCCTCGGTGCCTGTCTTCCTGCGCTACCTGGAACGGCTGCGCCGCTGGCTCGACCTGGCGCAGGCCCACGCGCCCGGGCCGGGCGCCGAACGCCTGCTCGGCGCCCGGCTGGCCGACGACATGAACCCGTTCGCGACGCAGGTCGTCATCGCGGCGAACTTCGCGTTGCGCGCCTGCCATCCGCTCGCCGGCTTGCCGGTTCCTTCGCCGGACGAACCCGGCGCTGGTTTCGACGGGCTGCGTGCGCTGGTCGATCGCGTGACGGCGATGGTGCGCGAGCTGCCGCAGGAGCGGTTCGACGGCGCCGAGTCCCGCACGCTGGAGAGCCGCGCCGGCGATGCGCTGGTGCGCCTGCCGGCCACCGAGTTCCTGCAGCTCTACGCGCTGCCGAACTTCTTCTTCCATCTGACGACTGCGTACGCGATCCTGCGCAGCCGGGGCGTGCCGATCGGCAAGGCGGATTTCGACGGCCTGCATGCCTATCCGCCGGCCGGCAGCGACGGCGCCGGGGCGACCGAAGAGCGCCGTGCCGAAGAACTCCGCGAGATCGAGCGTTCGCGGCTGCGCGCGCTGGTCGACGGCGACATGCTGCTCGCCCGGCACCTGCATGCGCCGCAGTTCCAACTGGTCACGCCGGCCGGCCGCGCGTTCACCCGCGACGAGTACCTCGGCAGGATCGAGCGTGGCGAGCTTCGCTACCTGCGCTGGGAGCCCGGTGCGATCGACGTCCGCCTGCAGGCCGACAGCGCGGTGCTGCGCTACCAGGCCATGCTGGCCTTCGAACCGGACTCGCCGTTCCGGTGCTGGCACATCGATGCGTACGAGCGGATCGATGGGCGCTGGCAGGTGGTGTGGTCGCAGGCGACGGCGATCAAGGACAGGGATGGCGAGCGCAACGGCTCTCGTTCATGAACCCGCAGCCGCCATCTGTGGCAAGCTGTGCCGCTCATCGTCATGCGCCGCGGAGATTCGTCATGCCTACCCGCATTGAAGTACTGGAAGCAGAAGTCCTGTCCCTGTCGCCGGATGACCGGTCGCGCCTGCTCGAGCGGCTGATTGCCAGCCTGGACGCCGATCCGGACATTCAGGAATCCTGGATCGAAGAGGCCCAGCGTCGCGAAGCCCAGGTTGCCGATGGCACCGTCGGCTTTGCGGCCGGCGACGAGGTCGTGGCCCGTCTGAGGGCCAGTCTGCGGTGAGCTATGTCGTCCTGCCGGCCGCCGAGCAGGAGTTGGCGAGCGCCCTGGAGTTCTACAGGCAGCGAGGCGGCCGAGCACTGGCAGAGGCGTTCGTCGCCGAATTCGAACGTCTTGCCAGGCTGCTGGTGTCCAACCCACATCTCGGTACGCTGGCGGCGCAAGGGCTTCGCATCCATCCCCTGCGCCGCTTTCCGTATTCGATCGTGTACCGCGTCACATCCGAGCGAATCGAAGTGCTCGTGGTCGGACATCACCACCGAAGGCCCCGCTACTGGCGGGGTCGGGCTTAATTCGCCGCCCCCGCGTCCTTCCACCCCCCACCCAGCGCCTTGTACAGCGTCACCAGGTTCTGCGCCTGCAGCGCCTGCACCTGCACCACCGCCTGCTGCGCGGTGAACAGCGAGCGCTGCGCATCCAGCACGTCGAGGTAGCTCGCCGCGCCGTTGCGGTAGCGCAGGTCGGCCAGGCGGTAGCGCGCCTGCTCGGCATCGGCCTGCGCACGCTGCGCCCGCGCCTGCTCGCCGAGCGTCGCGCGGCCGGCCAGCGAATCCGAGACCTCGCGGAACGCGGTCTGGATCGCCTTCTCGTACTGCGCCAGCGCGATCTCGCGGCCCACCTTCACGCTGTCGAGGTTGGCCTTGTTGCGCCCCGCGTCGAAGATCGGCAGCGTCGCCTGCGGCTGGAAGCTCCAGCCGAACGAGCCGCTCTTGAACAGCCCCGACAGCTCGTTGCTCACCGAGCCGACCAGCCCGGTCAGCGTGATGCGCGGGAAGAACGCCGCGCGCGCCGCGCCGATGTTGGCGTTGGCCGCGATCAGCTGCTGCTCGGCCGCGCGCACGTCGGGCCGGCGGTTCAGCAGGTCCGATGGCAGGCCGGCCGGCACCTCCGGCAGCACCTGGTCGGCCACCAGCGGCACGCCCGCCGGCAGGTCGTCCGGCAGCGCCTGCCCGAGCAGCAGCACCAGCGCGTTCTCGTCCAGCGCGCGCTGGCGCGTCTGCTGCGCGAGCGACACGCGGGCCGCCTCGAGCAGCGATTCGGCCTGCCGCAGGTCGAGCTCCGAGCTCGCGCCGTTGTCGAACTTCAGCCGCGTGAGCTTCTGCGAATCCTCGCGCGTCTTCAGCGTCTGCTTCGTCACCTCGAGCAGCTCGTCGTCGGCCAGCAGGTTGAAGTACCCGTTGGCGACCGACGCGATCAGGCTGATCTGCACCGCCTTGCGCGTCTCCTCGGTGGCCAGGTACTGCGCGAGCGCCGCCTGGCTCAGGCTGCGCACCCGGCCGAACAGGTCGAGCTCGTACGACGAGACCGCCAGGCCCACGCTGTAGGTGCTGGTGATGGTGTCGGGCCCGGCCGTCTGGCGCAGGCCGCTCGCGGCCGCGTTGACCGTCGGCCATTCGTCGGCGCGCCTGATCTGGTAGGCCGCGCGCACCTGCTCGATGTTGAGCACCGCGACGCGCAGGTCGCGGTTGTTCCTCAGCGCGAGCTCGATCAGCCGCTTCAGGCGCTCGTCGGCGAAGTAGCTCTGCCATTCGACGTCGCTCGCCTTCGGGCCGGGGCGCGGGGTCGTCGCCTCGCCGGCGAACGAGCCGGGCACCGGCGCCGGCGGGCGCTCGTAGGTCGGGATCATCGTGCAGCCGGCCGCGAGCAGGGCGCTGGCGATCAAGGCCAGGGCAGGGGCCGGGCCGTGCAGCGGCCGGGGGCTTCGGAAATCACTCATGGGAACCATCCTTCGGCGCGCCATTCAGTTCATGCGCGTACATGCGGCGCTGCCGCTCGCTGCCCTTGAAGATGCGGCGCACCACGACGAAGAACACCGGCACGAAGAACACTGCCAGCAGCGTCGCGGTGAACATGCCGCCCATCACGCCGGTGCCGATCGCGCGCTGGCTCGCCGAGCCCGCGCCCGACGCCACCACCAGCGGCAGCACGCCGAGGATGAAGGCCATCGAGGTCATCAGGATCGGCCGGAAGCGCAGGTGCGCCGCCTCCAGCACCGATTCGACCACCCCCTTGCCCTGCGCATGCAGGTCCTTCGCGAACTCGATGATCAGCACCGCGTTCTTCGCGCTCAGGCCGATCACCGTGATCAGGCCGACCTTGAAGTAGATGTCGTTCTCCAGCCCGCGGAAGGTGGCCGCCAGCACGACACCGAGCACGCCGAGCGGCACCACCAGGATCACCGACAGCGGGATCGACCAGCTCTCGTACAGCGCCGCCAGGCACAGGAACACCGCGAGCAGCGAGAAGCCGAGCAGGATGAACGCGGTCGAGCCCGACAGCTTCTCCTCGCGCGACTGGCCGGTCCACTCGAACGCGAAGCCCGGCGGCAGCTGGCCCGCGAGCCGCTCCATCTCGGCCATCGCCTCGCCGGTGCTGCGGCCGGGCGCGGCATCGCCCGCCAGCCGCATCGTCGGGTAGCCGTTGTAGCGGATGGTCTGCACCGGGCCGCTGATCCAGCGCGTCGTCGCGAACGCCGACAGCGGCACCGGCTGGGCCTTGCTGTTCAAGGCGTTCAGGCGCAGCAGGTCGTCCGGCTGCATGCGTGCCGGCGCATCGGCCTGCACCACCACGCGCTGCAGGCGGCCGGCGTTCGGGAAGTCGTTGATGTAGGCCGATCCGAGCGCGGTCGAGAGGGTCGAGTTGATCGAGTCGAAGCTCACGCCCAGCGCGTTCGCCTTGTCGCGGTCGATGTCGATCTGCAGCTGCGACGCGTCTTCCAGGCCGTCGGGGCGCACGCCCGCGACGATCTTGCTCTGGCCGGTGAGGCCCAGCAGCTGGTTGCGTGCCGCCAGCAGCGCCGCATGGCCGTTGCCGCCGCGGTCCTGCAGCCGGAAGGCGAAGCCCGACGAGGAGCCCAGCTCGGGAATCGGCGGTGGGCTGAGCGGGAAGATGAACGCATCGCGCACGCCCATCAGCGCGCCGAACGCGCGGCCTGCCAGCGCCTGCGCCGAATGCTGCGCGCCCTTGCGTTCGTCCCAGTCCTTCAGCGTCACGAAGGCGAGGCCGGCGTTCTGGCCCTGGCCCGAGAAGCTGAAGCCCAGCACGCCGACCATGCTCTGCACTTCCGGCTGCTTCAGGATGAAGCCCTCGACCTGCTGCATCACCTCGACCGTGCGGTTCACGGTGGCACCCGGCGGCAGCTGCACGTTGACGATGATGTAGCCCTGGTCCTCGGCCGGCAGGAACGACGCCGGCAGGCGCGAGAAGGTCCAGCCCACCGCGGCGATGATCGCCGCGTAGATGATCAGGAAGCGGCCGGCGCGTTTCAGGATCTTCGCGACCCAGCCTTCGTAGCCCTTCGCGGTGCGCGCGAAGCCGCGGTTGAACCAGCCGAAGAAGCCGGTCTTCTCGTGGTGGTGGCCGGCCTCGACCGGCTTCAGCAGCGTCGCGCACAGCGCCGGCGTGAGCGACAACGCCATGAAGGCCGACAGCGCGATCGACGCCACCATCACCGCCGAGAACTGGCGGTAGATGTTGCCGATCGAGCCGGCGAAGAACGCGAGCGGCACGAACACCGAGATCAGCACCACCGTCACGCCGATGATCGCGCCGGAGATCTGGTCCATCGCCTTGCGGGTGGCCTCGCGTGGCGACAGCCCCTCCTCGCTCATGATGCGTTCGACGTTCTCGACCACGACGATCGCATCGTCGACCACGATGCCGATCACCAGCACCATGCCGAACATCGTCAGCACGTTGATCGAGAAGCCGAGCCCGAGCAGCGCGCCGAAGGTGCCCAGCAGCGCGATCGGCACGACCAGCGTCGGGATCACCGTGTAGCGCCAGTTCTGCAGGAACAGGTACATCACGACGAACACCAGCGCGACCGCTTCGAGCAGCGTCTCCACCACCTGCGAGATCGAGATCTTCACGAAGCGCGAGCTGTCGTACGGCACGCTGTACTTGACGCCCTGCGGGAAGTAGCGCGAGAGCTCGTCCATGCGCTTGCGGATGGCGGTCGCGGTGGCGAGCGCATTGCCGCTCGGCGAGAGCTGCACGCCGATGCCGGTCGACGGCTTGCCGTTCAGGCGCGCCGAGGTGGCGTAGGTCTGCGCGCCGAGCTCGATGCGGGCGACGTCTTTCAGGCGCACCGTGGAGCCGTCGGCGTTCGCGCGCAGCACGATGTTGCCGAACTGCTCGACGTTGCTGAGCTGGCCGTTGACGACCACGGTCGCGAAGATCGACTGGCCCGGCAGGTTCGGCAGGTCGCCGATGGTGCCGGACGAGACCTGCGCGTTCTGCGTGCGGATCGCGGTGGCGACGTCGGCGGCCGACAGGTTGAAGCCGACCAGCTTGGCCGGGTCGATCCAGACCCGCATCGCGCGCTCGGTGCCGAACAGCTGGGCCTGGCCGACGCCGGGAATGCGCTGGATCTCGGGCAGCACGGTGCGCGACGCGTAGTCGCCGAGCGCGATCGGGTCGTAGGCCGGGTTGTCGGACGAGAGGATCGTGAACAGCAGGAAGTTCGAGCGCGCCTTGTCGACCCGCACGCCCTGCTGCGTGACGGCCGACGGCAGGCGCGGCGCGGCGCGGCTCAGCCGGTTCTGCACGTCGACCTGCGCCAGGTCCGGGTTGGTGCCGGGCTCGAAGCTGATCGTGATCGAGCCGGTGCCGTTGGCCTGGCTGACCGACTCCATGTAGAGCAGGCCGGGCGAGCCGTTCATTTCCTGCTCGATGACGCTGATCACGCTGTCCTCGAGCGTCTGCGCCGAGGCACCGGGGTAGGTGGCCGACACGACGATGGAGGGCGGTGCGACCGGCGGGTACTGCGAGATCGGCAGCTGCGTGATCGCGACGCTGCCGAGCACGATGATGAACAGCGCGATCACCCACGCGAAGATGGGGCGATCGATGAAGAACTTGGCCATGGGGGAAGGCTCGCTGGTTCTGTCTTTGGGGGTCCGGGCTCAGCTGCCGGAGGCGGCGGACGCGGGGGCGGGCGCTGCCGATGCTGCGGCCGACGCCGCGCGGGGCTGCCACGGCACCGGCTTCACCGGGCCCGGGCCGCGCAGCTTCTGGAAGCCGTCGACCATCACCTGTTCGCCGGGCTTCAGGCCGTCGGTGACGAGCCACTGGCCGTCCTGCGCGGCCGAGCCGATCTTGATCGGGCGCGGCGCGACCTTGCCGTCGGCGCCGACCACCATCACCGTGTCGCCCTGGTTGCTGCGCGTGACGGCCTGCTGCGGCAGCGCGATCGCGCCGTCGACCTGCGCCTGCTCGAGCCGCACGCGCACGTACATGCCGGGCAGCAGCAGGCCATCGGCGTTCGGCACCTCGGCGCGCAGCGTGATCTGGCCCGAGGTCGCATCGACCGTCAGGTCGGAGAACAGCAGCTTGCCGGGCTTGGCGTACTCGGTGCCGTCTTCCAGCACGATGCGCACGATCGCGGCGTCGCCGCCGGCCGCGCGCTTGAGCTTGCCGGCCTCGAGCGCCTTGCGCAGCTTCAGCGTCTCGGTGGTCGATTGCGTGAAGTTCACGTACATCGGGTTGATCTGCTGCACCACGGCCAGCTGGGTCGCTTCGCCCTGGCCGACCAGCGCGCCCTCAGTCACCAGCGCGCGGCCGATGCGGCCGGCGATCGGCGACGTGACGGCGGCGTAGCCAAGGTTGATCTGCGCGGTCTGCAGCGCGGCGCGGGCCGACGCGACATCGGCCTCGGCCGACTTCTGCGCGGCCACCGCGTTGACGAAGTCCTGCTTGCTGATCGCGTTCGCCTCGATCAGCGGCTTGAAGCGCTCGGCCTGCGCGGTGGCCTGCGTCAGGTTGGCCTGCGCGCGGGCGAGTGCCGCCTGGGCGCTCTGCTGGCTCGCGACGTAGGGCGCGGAATCGATCTGGAACAAGGCCTGGCCGGCCTTCACGTCGCTGCCTTCGCGGAACAGCCGCTTCAGCAGGATGCCGGCCGCGCGGGCCCGCACCTGCGCGACGCGCGAGGCCTCGAGCCGGCCCGGCAGCTCGGTCACGAGCCCGACCTCGCGCGGCGCCACCGTCACGACCCCCACCTCGGGCGGCGGCGGCGCACCGGCACCGCCCGCTGCAGCAGCAGCGCCGCCACCGGCCGCGCCGTCCTTGGCCCCGCAGGCCGCGAGCAGCGCGATGACGACCGCCAGCGGCAGCGCTTTCAACGCGCCTCGCGTACCTCGGATTTGGGAAACAACAGCAGCACTTTCCGCCGCGACGTTCTTCAACGCAGACATGCAAATCCCTTCCGGATGCTGCGCCCGCCGCGGGCGCCTGATGAGCTGGGGGAAAGCCGACAAAGCGCAAGGCCGGGTGGAAAACCCGGCCGGACTGGTCGACGATGCGGGTTAGTATACATACACGATTGAATGTAAACGTCCCATTTACCTGCAAGGTAGCGGCAGCGCACTTACCGAGTGCTTACCGGCACCGATCACCGAGGAGTCGCCACGCGATGGCGCGACGAACGAAAGAAGAGGCCCTGGCCACCCGCAGCCACATCCTGGACACCGCCGAGCTGGTGTTCCAGGAGCGTGGCGTGTCGCGCACGTCGCTCAACGACATCGCACTCGCGGCCGGCCTGACCCGCGGCGCCATCTACTGGCACTTCAAGGACAAGGGCGACCTCTTCAACGCGATGATGCTGCGCGTGACGCTGCCGATGGAGCAGATGGTGCACGCGAGCGACGACCCGCAGTTGGACGCGCCAGTGGATCACATTCTGGAAAGCTTTGTCGATGCCCTGCGCAAGACGGTGCACGACCCGCAGGTGCGCCGGGTGTTCGACATCGCGTCCCACAAGGTCGAGTACGTCGACGAGCTCGACAAGGTGTGGGAGCGGCACCGCCAGGTGCACAACGAGATGCTGGAACGCGTCGAGAGCGCGCTGAAGCGGGCGGTGCAGCGCGGCCAGATCGTGCTGCGCGCGCCGGCCCGCACGGTGGCGATCGGCCTGCATGCGCTGATCGACGGGCTGATCCGCACCTGGCTGCTGGAGCCGGACTCGTTCGACCTGGTGCGGGTCGGCCGGCAGGTGCTCGAAGGCTATCTGGCGGGCATGGCGCCGGTGCCACCGACCATCACGCCCGTGCCGGGTTCGTCGCCGGCACCGGCCGGGGCTCGTCGAGGTGCTGGGCGAGCAACGCGATCGTAGCGGCCAGGCCGGCCAGCACCAGCAGCGCGAAGCGCAGGCTCGTCAGCTGCGCGAGCCAGCCGATCAGCGGCGGCCCGAGCAGGAAGCCGCCGTAGCCGAGCGTGGCCATCGCCGCGATGCCCTGGCCCGGGCCGCGGCGCGCGCGACGGGCGGCGGTGCCGAAGACCAGCGGCGCGACCGTCGCGACGCCGAGCCCGACGGCGACGAAGGCCGCGAGCGTCAGCCCGGGGTGCTGCAGCAGCAGGGCCGTGGCGAGCAGCAGGGCGGCCACGGCATTGCCGGCGCGCAGCAGCGTGGAGGCGCGCCACACCGCCATCAACCGGTCGCCGGCCAGCCGCAAGGCCATCATCGCGCAGGCGAACGCGGCATAGCCGAAGGCGCCGAGCGCCGCGCTCAGGCCGAGGCCGTCCTTCACGTAGACCGCGCTCCAGTCGGCCATGCCGCCTTCGATCAGGAACGCGCAGAACACGATCGCGCCGAGACCTCCCATGCCCGGCTCGGGCAGCGCGAAATGCGGCGCCGGCTCGGCCGGCTTCGGCGGCGCGGACTGCAGCCAGCGCATCGCCACCAGCAGCACCCCCGCCAGCACGGCCGCGACCACGCCGATGTGCAGCCCCGGCGCGATGTCGTGGTGCGCCATCGTGCCGCCGAGCGCCGCGCCGCACAGGCCGCCGGCGCTCCACAGCCCGTGCAGGCCCGACATGATGGGCTTGCCGCGGCGCGCCTCGACCTCGACCGCCAGCGCGTTCATCGCGACATCCATCGCGCCGTTGGCCGCGCCGAGCAGGAACAGCGTGAGGGCGAGCGGCAGCAGCGAGCCGACCAGCACCGGGTGCGGCAGCAGGAAGCAGTAGACGAAGCCGGTGGCGAGCGTCAGCCCGCGCGCGCCGAGCTGGCCGATGCCGCGGCCCGCGAGCTGGAACGACGCCAGCGCGCCGGCCCCCATCGCCAGCAGCGCCATGCCGAGCTGGCCTTCGCTCAGGCTCAGCGCGTCGCGCACCGCGGGGATGCGCGAGACCCAGCTCGCGAAGCCGGCGCCGTTGGCGAAGAACACGGCGGCCATCGCGATGTGCTCGGCGCGCGAGGCGGAGGGGGAGGAAGACATGGCGGCTCCGAAGGCGTGGGCATGCTTGAGCGAAATCGATCAAGTTCGAGCATATTAGAGCAATCAGCGAGGCCGGGCAAGCTAGAATTCGCGCCACGATGGTCCGCAAGACACCTGCCCCTCCCTGGTTCGGCGAAGAACGCCGGGCGCGCACGCTGAAGCTGCTGCAGGAGAAGGGGCGCGTCGAGGTGCTCGACCTTGCTCGGATGATGGGCGTCTCCGAGCACACGATCCGCCGCGACCTGCTCGACCTGCAGGCGCAGGGCGCGCTGCACAAGACGCATGGCGGCGCGGTGTCGCTCGACACGGCGCGGCTCGATTTCGCGGGGCGTGCCGACGTGATGGCGGATGCGAAGCAGGCGATCGGCCGGGCCGGTGCCGCGCTGATCGAGCCGGGCCAGACGGTGATCATCGATGCCGGYTCGACCTCGCTGAGCCTGGCGCGCGCGCTGACGGTGCGGCCGGTCACGGTGATCACGAACTCGCTCGACGTGGCGGCGCTGTTCGACCGCGACCCCGGCGTGCAGCTGGTACTGACCGGCGGCACCTGGCACACGCAGGCGCGCGCGCTGTGGGGGCCGGCGGCGCGCGAGATGCTGCAGCAGTGCCGGGCCGACTGGGCGGTGCCGGGGGCCTGCTCGGTCGACCTCGCGATGGGCATCACCGTCACCGACGAGGCCGACGCGGCGACCAAGCGCGCGATGATCGGCGCCGCGGCCCGCACGATGGTGCTGGCCGATCATTCGAAGCAGAACAACGTGTCGCCGTTCGCCGTCGGGCAGTGGCGCGAGGTGCACACGCTGGTCAGCGACCGCGCCTGGCCCGAGGTCCAGGCGCTGGGGGTGCGGGTGCACGTGGCACCCGACTGATCAGCGGGTCTTCAACGAATTTGCTGGTAGTCCACCGGCACCCACACATACCCACGCCCTTCGGCGCGGATGTGCCCGATGCCCGGGAACGGCAGGTGGGCACCCGCCACCAGGAAGCCGCCCTTGGCCGCATCGGCATACGCCTTCTTGCGCTGGATCGCGGCCGGCTTCGAATCGTTGTCGAACGAGATCGTGACCTGCGGCTGCGGGAACTGCACCGCGGCCACGTGCATCAGGTCGCCCCACAGCACCAGCTTCTGGCCCTTCGACTCGACCGCGTAGATCGAGTGGCCCGGCGTGTGGCCGCGCGCGGCGAACGAGCGCACGCCCGGCACCAGCTCGGCCTCGCCGTCGAACGGCTTGAACTTGCCGGCGGCGACGTACGGGTTCAGCGAGGCCATCGCGCCCTGGAAGAAGCCTTGCACCTCCTTCGGGGCCTTCTCCATTGTGGCCTGGCTCAGCCAGAAGTCGGCGTCATGCTGGTCGGCACGCACGATGGCGTTCGGGAACGCCGGCTTGCCATCGGCCAGCAGGCCGCCGACGTGGTCGGGGTGCATGTGGGTGACGTAGATCTCGTCGACCTGCTCGGGCTGGTAGCCGGAGGCCTTCAGGTTGGCCAGCAGGTTGCCGGCCGTCGGGCCGAACAGGCCGGCGGCACCGGTGTCGACCAGCACCAGCTTGCTGCCGGTGTTGATCAGGTAGCCGTTGACCGAGGTCTGCACGGTATCCTTCTGGAACGACTTGTCGAGCAGCTTGCCGACCTCCTTCTGCGTCGTGTTGGTCAGCAGCTGCTTGGGCTGCAGGTCGAGCGTGCCGTCGAACAGGGCGGTCACCTCGATGTCGCCGAGCATCATCCGGTAGAAGCCGGGGGCTTGCGTCTTGAGCTGCGGCGCGCCGGCGTGCGCAGCGGTGGCGAGGACCAGCGAGCCGACCAGCGCGGCCAGGCCGTTGCGAATCCAGGATGTCTTGGATGTCATTCGATTTCTCCTCTGGGTGCGGAATTGCGGGCGCAAGCATAGGGGCGGGTCGCATTCCCCACAGCGCAGAGGGCCGCCTTCCTACACGCCGGCTTTCGCGAGGACGACCAGCGAGATGCCGCGCGCAGGTTCGAGCGCATCGGCGTTCTGGTACGAGTGCGGCAGGTTGCCGGGGAAGGCCAGCACCTCGCCCTCGACCAGCGTGTAGCGCTCGCCGGCCACCATCAGGTTCACGCGCCCGTCCAGGCAGGTGAAGAACTCGCGCGTGCCCGGCAGGTGCGGCGTGCCGCCCATCACCGCGCCGGGTTCGAAGTCCATCACCTCCATCATCTCGTCGGGCACCGATTCGGGCACCAGCACGCGCAGCGTGACGCCGCGCCCCTTGCCGGCCGGGCGGCTGCGCAGCGCGATCTCGTTGGCCGGCCAGTGGCGCACCATCGCGCGCGGCGATGCGAGCAGCTCGTCGATCGGCACGCCGAGCGCGCCGGCCACCTTCACCAGCACCGACAGCGACGGGTTGCCGTCGCCGGACTCGAGCGTCGCGATCGTCGAGCGCGGCAGCGCGGCCGATTTCGCGAGGGCGTCCTGCGTCAGCCCGCGCGCATGGCGCAGGCTCAGCAGGTTGCGGGCCAGGTGGCTGGCGGTGGCGCTGGGGGGAGCGCTGGAGGGGGCGGCGGGCTCGCTCATCAGGCGCGCATTGTCGACGGAACGGACGCTTCGCCAACACAGCGGACCGCGTGCTGGGCGGCGCGCCGGGCGATCCCTATCGTGGCTCCATCACTTCAAGGAGCTTCCTGATGAACACCCTTCGAGACGATCCGCTGGCCGGCCTGCGCGTGGCGATCACCGGCGGCACCTCGGGCCTCGGCCTCGCGCTGGTGCAGGCGCTGTCGGCGCGCGGCGCGCGCGTCGCCTTCATCGCCCGCGATGCGGCCCGCGTGCGCCGGCTCGCGCAGGACCTGCCCGGCACGCACGGCATCGTCGGCGACATCGCGCGCCGCGACGACATCCATCCGATCGCGCTGCAGGTCGGTGCCGCGCTCGGCGGGCTGGACGTGCTGGTCAACAACGCGTCGAGCCTCGGCCCGGTGCCGCTCGCGCTGCTGGCCGACACCGAGTGCGAGGACCTGGAGGCTGCGCTCGCCACCAACCTGCTCGGCCCGTTCCGTCTCGGCAAGGCGCTGCTTGGGGCACTGGCGGCGTCGGCGCGCACCGGAGCGCCCTCGCTGGTGATCAACATCAGCAGTGACGCTGCTGTCACGCCCTATCCCGGCTGGGGCGCCTACGGGGCCAGCAAGGCGGCGCTGCACCACCTGAGCCGCATCTGGGATGCCGAGCTGCGCGAGCACGGCGTGCGCGTGTTCTCGGTCGACCCCGGCGACATGGACACGCCGCTGCATGCGCTGGCCGTGCCCGATGCCGACCCGGCGACGCTGCAGCGGCCGGCCGATGCCGCGCGGACCATCGTCGCGCTGATCGCCAACACCGTCGCCCACGCGGAGGCCGCATGAAGGCCGCCCACCTCCCGACCCAGCGCCCGCGCGGCGCGCGCCTGCTGGTGATCGACCGCCACGGCGAGTTGCACCATGCCGAGCGCACGCGGCTCGCCCAGTGGCTGCGCCCCGGCGACCTGCTGGTGGCCAACGATGCGGCGACGCTGCCGGCCAGCCTGCACGGCACGCACGGGCCCACCGGCGAGCCGATCGAGGTGCGGCTGGCGGGGCGCGCTTCGCTGCGGGTCGACGCGGTGCAGTCCTTCACCGCGGTCGTCTTCGGTGCGGGCGACTTCCGCACGCGCACCGAAGACCGCCCTGCGCCGCCGGCCCTGCACCCCGGTGACAGGCTGCAGCTCGGCCCGCTGCAGGCCAAGGTCGTGCGCCTGCTCGGCCATGCGCGGCTCATCGAGTTGCGTTTCGATGGCGACGCCGATGCCATCTGGGCCGGCATCGCACGCCACGGCCGGCCGATCCAGTACGCCCACGTGCCGCAGCCGCTCGCGCTGTGGGACGTGTGGACGCGTGTCGCGGCGCTGCCGGTCGCGTTCGAGCCGCCGTCGGCCGGCTTCCTGCTCGACTGGCAGCTGCTGCACGCGCTGCGCGAACGGGCGATCGGCTTCGCGACGCTGACGCACGCAGCCGGCCTCTCGTCGACCGGCGATGCGGCGCTCGATGCGCGGCTGCCGTTCGACGAGCCCTACCACCTGCCGGCCGCGACCGTGCAGGCCATCGCCGACACGCGGCGCTGCGGCGGGCGCGTCGTCGCGCTCGGCACCACCGTCACGCGGGCGCTGGAGCACGCCGCGCAGGCCGGGCCGCTGCGCGCCGGCGAGGGCCTGGCGAACCAGCGGCTCGGGCCGGCCAGCCGGTTGCAGGTGGTTGATGCGATCGTCAGCGGCACGCACGAGCCGGGCAGCAGCCACCATGCGCTGTTGCAGGCCTTCGTCGATGCGTCGGTGCTGCGCCGTGCCGATGCGGCGCTGGCGGCGCACGGCTACCGCACGCACGAGTTCGGCGATTCGGTGCTGATCGAAAACGCCCGCCGCCCCCAAAGATCACCGCGCCAGGGTTCACGAACGATCGTGCGATCCATCGAACGGTCCGGGTTCGCCGGCTTGTTGCGGCCGGCATAAGCCCGAATAATCGGCGCCACCCAACAAACAGATGGTTCCGAGGAGACGCATGACCGCGATTCGCACTACCGCTGCCGCCCTGACGCTCGGGCTGGCCTTGATCGCCGGGGCCGCCCAGGCCGCTTCGACGACGACCAAGTTCGAGCCGATGCTGCAGGTGCAGGGCACGCCGCTGCTGCTGAACGGCGCGGGCACGCGCTTCAAGGCGATCTTCAAGGTCTACGACCTGGGGCTGTACACCAGCAGGAAGGTTGGCACGCCTGAAGAACTGCTGGCGCTGGCCGGCCCGAAGCGGCTGCAGTTCACCGCGCTGCGCGACCTGCCGGGCACCGACCTGGGCCGGCTGTTCATCAAGGGCATGTCGGAGAACTCGCCGAAGGAGCTGGTGCAGAAGCACACGCTGTCGGCGACGCGGCTGATCGAGATCTTCTCCGGCCGCTCGAAGATGGCCGCCGGCGAGACTTTCGCGATGGAGTTCGTGCCCGGCAAGGGCACCACCTTCTACATCATGGGCCAGCCGCAGGGCGAGCCAGTGGGCGACGCCGAGTTCTTCGCGATGGTGCTGAAGATCTGGGTCGGCGACGCGCCGGCCGACCACCTGCTGAAGGCGGCGCTGCTGGGGCGCGACAAGGAATAAGGCTGGCGCTCTTCAGGTCTTCTCGAACTTGAACACCGCGACGCTCGCGGTCAGGTTCGGCCGGCGCCGGCGCACCGCGCCGTTCTGGATGCCGAACGAATCGAGGATCTGCAGCCCGCTCTTGCGCGCCAGCACCTCGAAATCCGCGTACGTGCCGACCCGGATGTTCGGCGTGTCGTACCACTCGTAGGGCAGCGCCTTCGTGACCGGCATGCGCCCGCTCGCGATGCGCAGCCGGTTCGCCCAGTGCGCGAAATTCGGGAAGCTGACGATGCCCACGCGGCCGACGCGCGCCGTCTCGAGCAGCATGCGCTCGGTGTTGCGCAGGTGCTGCAGCGTGTCGAGCTGCAGCACGACGTCGAAGCTGCGGTCCTCGAACATCGAGAGGCCCTCCTCGAGGTTCAGCTGGATCACGTTGACGCCGCGCTGCGTGCACGACAGCACGTTGGCGTCCGAGATCTCGATGCCGTAGCCGCTGCACTGGCGGTGATCGCGCAGGTGGGCGAGCAGCTCGCCGTTGCCGCAGCCGAGGTCGAGCACGCGCGAGCCCTTCGGCACCATCTCGGCGATGAGTTCGATGTCCTTCCTGTCGCTCATGCCACGGCTCCCACGGCGGTGAATTCCTTGGCGATGTTGTCGAAGCGCGCCCGCAGCACGCCGTGGTACCGCGCGTCGTCGAGCAGGAACGCGTCGTGCCCGTGCGGCGCGTCGATCTCGGCGTAGCTCACGTCCAGGCGGTTGTCGAGCAGCGCGCGCACGATCTCGCGCGAGCGCTCCGGCGAGAAGCGCCAGTCGGTCGTGAAGCTCACCAGCTGGAACTTGCAGCGCGCGCCGGCGAAGGCCGCCGCCAGGTCGCCGGCGTGCTCGCGCGCCGGGTCGAAGTAGTCGAGTGCGCGCGTGATCAGCAGGTAGGTGTTGGCATCGAAGTACTCGCTGAACTTGTCGCCCTGGTGGCGCAGGTAGCTCTCGATCTCGAACTCGATGTCCTGCGTGCTGTAGCCGGGCGCGCCGCTCTTCAGGCCGCGGCCGAACTTGGCCTCCATCGCGTCGTCGCTCAGGTAGGTGATGTGGCCGATCATCCGCGCCACGCGCAGCCCGCGCTTGGGCACCACGCGGTAGCCGTAGTAGTGGCCGCCGTGGAACTCGGGGTCGGTGACGATCGCGCGCCGCGCGACCTCGTTGAACGCGATGTTCTGCGCCGACAGGTTCGGCGCGGTGGCCACCGCGATGCAGTGGCGCAGCCGATCCGGGTGGCGCAGCGACCAGCTCAGCGCCTGCATGCCGCCCAGGCTGCCGCCGAGCACCGCGGCCAGCTGGGCGATGCCCAGGCGGTCGAGCAGCCGGGCCTGCGCATCGACCCAGTCTTCCACCGTGACGACCGGGAAATCGGCGCCATAGACGCGGCCGGTCGCCGGGTCGACGTGCATCGGGCCGGTCGAGCCGAAGCAGGAGCCGGGGTTGTTGATGCCGATCACGAAGAAGCGGTCGGTGTCGAGCGGCTTGCCCGGGCCGATCAGGTTGTCCCACCAGCCCTCGCTGCGCGGCTCGCCCGCATGCGTGCCGGCGACGTGGTGCGAGGCGTTCAGCGCGTGGCACACCAGCACCGCATTGCTGCGCTCGGCGTTCAGCGTGCCGTAGGTCTCGTAGACGAGCGTGTAGTCGCTCAGCCTGGCGCCGCTGCGCAGCGGCAAGGGCTCGGTGAATTGCATCACCTGCGGTTGGACATCACCCAGCGAACTCATGTGGACACGCACCCAGAAAAAGAAAAACCGGCGCCGCCAAGATGGGGACACCGGTGGGTGCGTCCATTCTTTAGCTGGTTTTTTAAAGCGCCCGCAAGCCGGAACAAATCAGCGCTGGCGGCAAGTATAGGCCGCCGGTCCCCGCCGCCCCCAGTGCGATGCCACTGGCTACGTCGTCGTATCTCTTGAGGGTGAGGCGAGCAATTTGCATCAATTTGTGTGCAATCTGACAGGGATACCTCCATTAAATCGTTGATTTGCCAGTTGTACGATGACTGATGACATTCGATGAAACCGATTGTCATCCCACAACATCAGGAGGCAGACAACATGCAACGACGTACCTTTCTCGGGGCCACGCTGAGCCCCGTCGCGCTGGCCGCTTGCGGTGGCGGAGACGACAACCCGCCCGCGCCGCCCCCGCCGCCGACCGCCCAGGGAATCGCCATCGACGCGCTGAAACGCGCCGTGACTTACATGGATGAAGAGGTGTCCTACCGCGGCGGCTATGTCTGGTCGTACTCGCCGGACCTGACGCAGACCTTCGGCGAGATGGAGGCCAAGCGCACGATGTGCTGGATCCAGCCGCCCGGCACGCCGTCGGTGGGCAACGCGTTCCTCGACGCGTACCACGCCACCGGCGACGAGCGCTTCTACCAGGCGGCCGAGCGCACCGCGCTCGCGGTGGTCGCGGCCCAGCATGCCTCGGGCGGCTGGAACTACATCCACGATTTCGCCGGTGAAGAATCGCTGAAGCACTGGTACGAGACCATCGGCAAGAACGGCTGGCGCCTCGAGGAATTCCAGAACTACTACGGCAACGCCACCTTCGACGACGCCGGCACCGCCGTCGCGTCGCAGCTGATGCTGCGCATGTGGCTCGAGAAGAAGGACGCGCGCTTCGAAGCGCCGCTGAATCGTGCAATCGATTTCATAAGACAGGCGCAGTTCGGTGCCGAGCTCGGCATCGCCAATGGCGGCTGGCCGCAGCGCTTCCCGCACTACGCGGGATCGAAGGTGAGCATGCCGCAGCCGAACCCCGAGCAGATCCCGGCCGGTGTGCACGCCGGCATGGAGGATGGCGACTACACGCTGCACGTCACCTTCAACGACGACGTGATGGGCGAGAACATCAAGTTCCTGACGATGTGCGTGCTGGCGCTGGGCCGCACCGACCTGCTGGACAACATCACGCGCGCGATGGAGTGCATGCGCGCGATGCAGCAGCCCGGGCCGCAGGCCGGCTGGAGCCTGCAGCACCTGTCGCGCGAGACGAACGGCCGCCCGGCCGGCGCCGCCGCCGGGGCGCGCACCTACGAGCCGCGCTCGCTGGCCACGCACACCACGCAGACCAACATCCAGCAGCTGTTCCACTACTTCACGCTGACCGGCGACCGCAAGTTCCTCGCGCGCATCCCCGAAGCCATCGCGTGGCTGAAGACGGTGCCGCTGCCGGCCGACGCGATCCAGCGCAACGCGCTGCTGAACGGCCGCACGCACGCCACCTTCATCGAGCTCGACAGCAACGAGTCGCTGTACGTGCACCGCTACGGCTCGAACATCCACAACGGCGCCTACTTCGCCGACAAGGACCTGACGAACACGCTGAGCCACTACTCGGCGGGCCGCTCGATCGACATCGCCGGGCTGCAGAAGCGCTACGACGACCTGAGCGGCCTGAGCGACGCGGCGGTGGCCGAGCTGGTGGCGCGCTCGCCGCTGAAGGCGACGCAGCCGACGGCGCTGCCGAAGTTCTTCGGCATCCGCGAGGTCGATTTCCCCGACCTGTTCACCGGCGCGAAGATGACGACGCCGGTGGTGCCGCAGACCGAGGTCGACACGCTGGTGGCCGACCTGGGCACGAAGAACTACTGGACGGCGCCGGTGCCCGAGGTGGTGAACCCGTACCGCGGCGACGGGCCGGCGGCGCCGTACACCGGCACCGCCTACCGCAGCAAGCACGTGGGCGACATCTACGACACCTCGCCATACCCGGCCGACAACCCGCCGGACATCGCGCCCTACGTGAAGCGCGACAAGCCGCAGTTCATCGTGACGGCGGACGTGATCCGGCGCATCGGGCGGCTGATCGCGTTCGTGTCACCGGTGGTCTGAGGCGACGGATCCGGACGGGCGACGTGAGCGCCCGTTGCGTCACATCTGCTTGGCCAGCTCCGCCGTCCGGCAGATCTCGTTGTTGTCGACGGTGACCCACTCGCCGCCCTTCTGCAGGCAGACTGCACGCGCGGTCTGGTGGCGTTCACGGATGCGGTCGGGGGCGGTGGAGACCCGGAACACCGCGCCGGCGATGGCGACGATGCTGATCAGCGCGAAAGCGGTGCGTGCGAAACGGGTGCCCATGGCGCTCTCCGGTGGATCGGCGAATTCTCGGGCATTTGGCCCGACTTTGCATGCTCGCTAGCATCCCCACCTTTGCGCATGCGAGACAGTCGATGAAGCCTTTCGTGTCAGATGTTGCCGAGCACTGGGTCGAGGATGCCGGCGACGGCGATGCCGCCCACCTGGACATCCCGCCGCACGCAACGCGCGAGCGCCGTTTCGAGATCTTCTGCAGCTTCGAGGTGGCCAACCCGCTGGGCGGCGACGACGCGGCCCACGGGTTGCGCGTGCTGGTCAACGGAGCCCAGGAATGGGCGCGCCGGGTGGCGACGCACGCCGGCAGCGATTCGCTGGACGTGCGGCTGCGCAAGACCGTGCCGGTCGGCGAGCCGCTGCGCTTGACCGCCCGCACCGAGGTGCAGGGGGTGCGCCGGGTGGGGCTGAAGATCACGGCCGACGAGGACCTGGACGGCTGAGCCCCCGCGCGCGCCAGTTCGATTCAGGTCAGTGCAACCGCAGCGACGACATCCCGAACAGGCCGATCAGCCCGATCGCGATCAGGTAGATCGCGACGATGAAGTTCAGCAGCTTCGGCATGACCAGCACCAGGATGCCGGCGATCAGCGAAATCAGGGGGGTGAGGCTCAGGTGGATGTTCAATTGAAGCTTCCGTTGGGTCGTTGAAACGTGGATCGTGGGTGGACCTCGGGCAGGTCCCTAGAATGTCGGCCCGCGCATCGAAGACGATGACGCACCGATTCTCCCTGGAGCCCGCCGTGGACCTGAAACTTCCGATTGTCATCTTCGACGAGCTCACCGAGTCCGTCATCCGTTCCACCGGCATGCTCGACCTGGCCAGCGGCGAGATCCGCAACGTGCAGTACGAGGATTACGACGTGAAGGCCGAGGGCATGCCGATCGAGGACGAGAGCTACGAGTTCACCTCCGGGCTGCTGACCAACGGCAAGCGCGACGTGGAGTTCCGCATCGAGGTGGACATCATGTCGGGCGCCTATTCGGTGACGCCGAGCGAGCTGCTGGAGCTGAAAGGCCGCGCCGCCAAGCTGTTCTCCACGAAATAGAACGGCTACCCTTGGCGCCTCCCGCCACGACACCGGAGCCGCCATGCCGACGATGCCCGAAGCCCGAATCCTGATCGCCCAGGGCGGCGGCCCGACCGCCGTGATCAACCAGTCGCTGGTCGGCGCGGTGCTCGCGGCGCAGCGCTTTCCCGAGGTGACGGCGGTCTACGGCGCCCGCCACGGCGTGCGCGGCATCCTCGACGAGGATTTCATCGACCTGGCGCGCGAGACGCCGCAGCACCTCGAGGCGGTCGCCGCCACGCCGGCCTCTGCCCTCGGCAGCACCCGCGACAAGCCCGACCTCGCCTACTGCCGCGCCATCCTGGCGGTGCTGCAGGCGCATGGCATCAGCCATTTCCTGTACATCGGCGGCAACGACTCGTCGGACACCGTGCGCATCGTCAGCGAGGAAGCCCGCCAGGCCGGCCACGCGCTGCGCTGCATCCACGTGCCGAAGACCATCGACAACGACCTGGTGGGCAACGACCACACGCCGGGCTACGCCTCGGCGGCGCGCTTCGTCGCGCAGGCCTTCGCCGGGGCCAACCTCGACAACGCGGCGCTGCCGGGCGTCTACCTCGGCGTCGTGATGGGCCGGCATGCCGGCTTCCTGACGGCGGCCGCGGCGCTCGGCGCCCGCTACCCGGAGGACGGCCCGCACCTCGTCTACCTGCCCGAGCGGGTGTTCGAGCGCGAGCGCTTCCTGGCCGACGTGCGCGCCACGCACCAGCGCCTGGGCCGCTGCGTGATCGCCGTCTCCGAGGGCATCCACGATGCGTCGGGCGAGCCGATCGCGGTGCAGCTCGCGTCGGGGGCCGTCGAGCGCGACGCCCATGGCAACGTGCAGCTGTCGGGCACCGGCGCCCTGGCCGACCTGCTGTGCGACCTCGTCAAGGACCAGCTGAAGATCAAGCGCGTGCGCGGCGACACCTTCGGCTACCTGCAGCGCTCGTTCCTCGGCTGCGTGTCGGATGTCGACCAGCGCGAAGCCCGCGAGGTCGGCGAGACGGCGCTGCAGTTCGCGCTGCGCGGCGACCGCGACGGCTCGGTCGCGATCCAGCGCTGCGGCGACTACGCGGTGCGCTACGAGCTGCTGCCGCTGGCGGCGGTGGCCGGCAAGACGCGGGTGATGGAAGACGTGTTCATCGCAGACAGCGGCAATGCCGTCACCGACGCGTTCCGCCAGTACCTGCGCCCGCTGCTCGGCAGCGACATGCCGCAGGCGCACCGGCTGCGCGGGCATCCGGTCGCCAAGCGACTGGGCGGATCGACGGTAGGACGCTGACGCCCGGTCGGGCATTTCCTACCGCAGCTCCCGTTGCCGGCTGATGGGCCGGGCGGCCGCATCCGGGTCTGATGGGATCCCTCCACCCACTGGAAAGGGATCACCATGAACCACAAGATGCTTTTGTTGTCCGCGCTGCTGGCCGGCGCCTTCGGCTCGCAGACCGTGCTGGCCCAGACGACGACCGACGACCCGTCCGCGCCGAAGACGCGCGAGCAGGTGAAGGCGGAAACCCGCGATGCCGCGGCCACCGGCAAGAAGGTGCCGATCGGCGAGCAGCGCAACAACAAGCGCAAGGCGCTCACGTCGGAAACGACGCGCGATCAGGTCAAGGCGGACACCAAGGCCGCAAAGGCCATGGGCGAGATGAAGACGAGCGAGGGCGACCTGAACAAGCTGCCGCCCCCAGCCGCCGGTTCGCCGCCCCCGGCCGACCGCGCCGACGTGAAGGCCGAGACGCGGCGTGCGATGAAGAACGGCGAGATCGAGCGCAGCGAAGAATCGGGCAAGCCGAAGAAGTGACGACGGCCGGTGGCGCTCAGCGCGCCGCCGGCTTCTCTGCGAGGTCCACTGGCAGCGCCCCCTGAGGGGGGGAAGCGCGAAGCGCACCGGGGGCGTCATCTACCATCGCGGCAGCACGAGGAGGCTGCGATGCAAGAGTGGATGCTCAGGCTCAACCGGTATTTCCCGATCCGCTACAGCGCCTGGCTGCTGAGCGGCGTCGGGCTGCTGCTCAGCGCGTTCACCGTGGTGGCGTTCCATGTCGGATGGCCCTGGCTGCTGCTGTTCGCGCTGTTGGTGGGCGTCGGCGTGCACGACGTGCTGCAGGCGCGGCATTCGGTGCTGCGCAACTACCCGGTGATCGGGCACCTGCGCTTCCTGCTGGAATTCATCCGGCCCGAGATGCGCCAGTACTTCATCGAGGGCGACAACGAGGCGGCGCCGTTCTCGCGCCAGCAGCGCTCGCTGGTCTACCAGCGGGCGAAGAACGATCCCGACAAGCGGCCGTTCGGCACGCAGATGGATGTCGGCGCGCTCGGCTACGAATGGATCAACCACTCGATCGCGCCGACCGAGCTGCCGACGCACGACTTCCGCGTGATGATCGGCGCGAACCGCGCACAGCCGTATTCGGCGAGCGTCTTCAACATCTCGGCGATGAGTTTCGGTGCGCTGTCGGCGAACGCGATCCTCGCGCTGAATGCCGGCGCGAAGCGCGGCGGCTTCGCGCACGACACCGGCGAGGGCAGCATCAGCCGCCATCACCGCGAGAACGGCGGCGACCTGATCTGGGAGATCGGCTCCGGCTACTTCGGTTGCCGCCACGAAGACGGCAGCTTCGACGAGCAGCGCTTCGCCGACAACGCGACGCAGCCGCAGGTGCGGATGATCGAGCTGAAGCTGAGCCAGGGGGCCAAGCCCGGCCATGGCGGCGTGCTGCCCGGGCCGAAGGTCACGCCCGAGATCGCCGAGGCCCGGGGCGTGGCGAGCTGGGTCGACTGCATCTCGCCGGCGCGCCACAGCGCCTTCGACACGCCGGTCGAGATGATGCAGTTCATCGAGCGGTTGCGCGTGCTGTCCGGCGGCAAGCCGACCGGTTTCAAGCTGTGCATCGGCCACCCGTGGGAGTGGTTCGCGATCGCGAAGGCGATGCTCGTCACCGGCATCACGCCGGATTTCATCGTCGTCGACGGTGCCGAGGGCGGCACCGGCGCGGCGCCGCTGGAGTTCACCGACCACGTCGGCGCGCCGCTGCAGGAGGGCTTGCTGCTGGTGCACAACACGCTGGTCGGGCTGAACCTGCGCGACCAGGTGAAACTCGGCTGTGCCGGCAAGGTGGTCAGCGCGTTCGACATCGCGCGGATGATGGCCCTGGGGGCGGACTGGTGCAACGCGGCGCGCGGCTTCATGTTCGCGCTCGGCTGCATCCAGGCCCAGGCCTGCCACACCGGCGCGTGCCCGACGGGTGTCAGCACGCAGGATGCGCAGCGCCAGCGCGCGCTGGTGGTGCCGACCAAGGCCGAGCGCGTCTTCCATTACCACCAGAACACCTTGCGCGCGCTGAAGGAGCTGGTGCAGGCGGCGGGGCTGACGCACCCGGGCGGCATCACGGCGTCGCACATCGTGCGCCGCTCGGCCGATCATGAGGTGAAGCTGCTCGCGAACCTGCTGCCGTTCCTGAAGCCGGGTTCGCTGCTGGATGGCAGCGAGCCGGCGCACAACGTGTTCCGGCTGTACTGGCCGATGGCGCAGGCGCACAGTTTTGCGATGACCCCCCCGGCTTGAGGGGGTGGCACCCGGTCATGGGGATGCACCGGATGGAGGCGCGGCGAAGAATGGCCGATCTGCGTGCTTGTCCGTTTTTCCATGCCGTCCCTCGTCCTTCTGCAGCGTGACCATGAGGCCAGCCCTCATCTGGCGGCCTTGATCGCGGCCACCCCGGGTTTCCGGGTGGTCGGCACGGTCCACACGATCGAGGAGGCGCGGCCGCTGATCGCGCGCGCCGACCCCGACATCCTGGTGACCGACCTGCGCGTGCAGGACGGCCCGGTCGACGGCCTGCTGGGCGATCTGCGCCAGGGCGGCCGTGCGACGCGCCCGCAGGTGCTGGTGACGCTGATGTCGCACGACGACATGGTGCTGCTGGAGGCCTTGCGTGCCGGGGCCGACGGGTATTGGGTGCATGCCAACTCTCCCGAGGCGCTGATCAGCGGACTGCAGGAGGTGGCCCGGGGTGAATCGCCGATGACGCCGACCATTGCGCGCCAGGTGCTGTCGCACTTCGAGGCCTCGCCGCGGCATGCGCTGGCCGACACGATGACCGAGGCGCTGAACCCGCTGGTGCTGACCGGCATGGAGCGGCAGATCCTGCAGTGGCTGGCGCAGGGTTACCTGATCGACGAGATCGCGCAGCAGTGGCATGCGAGCGTGCACACGGTGGCTTGCGGGATTCGGCGGGTTTATCAGAAGCTGCAGTTTGATATTCGGGCGAATGGGCTTTCGCTCACTGCGTGAGGCTGCTCTTCACTGCGTGAGGTTGGTGCCGGGTCTCGCCCCGGCACTGCCACGCAGTGAACCAAGTACGCGGTAGGCTCCTGGGCCATGCGCATCCGCCCCTCTGACATGTCCCTCTCGGCCTTCGTGGCCGGCTTTGTCGCCGTCCTCGTCGGCTTCACCAGCTCCGTCGCCATCGTCTTCTCCGCCGCGCAAGCCCTCGGCGCCGGGCCGGCCGAGATCAGCTCGTGGATGTGGGCGCTCGGCCTTGGCATGGGACTGTGCTCCATCGTGCCATCGCTGTGGCTGCGCCAGCCGGTGATGATCGCGTGGTCGACACCTGGAGCCGCGGTGCTCGCGACTGCGGCTGCCGCCGGCGGCTTTCACTTGCCCGAGGCTGTCGGCGCTTTTCTCGTCAGCGCCGCACTCATCACGCTCTTCGGCGTCACCGGCTGGTTCGAACGGCTGATGGGGCGCATCCCGATGCCGATCGCCAGCGCGCTGCTCGCCGGCGTGCTCGCCCGCTTCGGGCTCGATGCCTTCGTCGCACTCAAATCCTCGTTCGCACTCGTGCTGCTGATGCTGGCCGCCTACCTCGTCGGGCGGCGCTTCTGGCCGCGCTATGCAGTGCCGGGCGTGCTCGCAGTCGGTACCGCGTTCGCCGTGGCGCAGGGGCAGCTGCACCTCGGGGCCGTCTCGTTCGCGCTGACGATCCCCGTGTTCACGATGCCGGTGTTCACGCTGCCCGCCGTCATCAGCCTCGCGCTGCCACTCTTCATCGTCACGATGGCCTCGCAGAACCTGCCCGGCGTCGCTGCGATCCGCGCGGCTGGCTACGACATGCCGATCTCGAAACTCATCACGATCTCCGGCCTCGCCACGCTGCTGCTCGCGCCGTTCGGTGCGTTCGCCATGAACCTGTCCGCCATCACCGCCGCCATCTGCATGGGCCGTGAAGCGCATGAAGACAAGAACCGCCGCTACATGGCCGCCGTCAGTTGCGGGCTGATCTACTGCGTGATCGGGCTGTTCGGCGCAGCGGTCACCGGCGTGCTGACGGCCTTTCCCCGCGATCTCGTGGTCGCGATCGCAGGCCTCGCGCTGCTCGGCACCATCGGCAACGGCCTGGCCTCCGCACTGAAGGAAGACGCGCACCGCGAGGCCGCACTGATCACCTTCCTCGTCACGCTGAGCGGCCTCAGCCTCTGGGGCATCGGCTCGGCCTTCTGGGGCGTGGTCGCCGGCGCGCTCGCGCTTTTTGTGCAACAGTGGCGGCCCCGCATCGCCGCCTGACCGAAAGAGAGCGCCCCGCCATGACGCTGCTGTTCGTTGCCGACCCGCTGGAAGGCTTCAAGACCTACAAGGACTCCACCTTCGCGATGATGCGCGAAGCCGCACGCCGCGGCCACGCACTCGCCGCCTGCGAACCGCGCGACCTGGTCTGGGAACGCGGCGGCCGCGTGCACGCCAAGCTGCGACCCTTCACCGTCACCACCGACCCCCACGCCTGGTTCGCCGAACAGCCCGCGCAGACGCTCGCACTCGCCGACCTCACCGCGGTGCTGATGCGCAAGGACCCGCCCTTCGACAGCGAGTACTTCTACGCCACCCACCTGCTGCAACAGGCCGAGCGCGAAGGCGCCCGCGTCTTCAACAAGCCGGCCTCGCTGCGCGACCACCCGGAAAAGCTCGCGATCCTCGAGTTCCCCGACTTCATCGGCCCGACACTCGTCACGCGCGACGAGGCCGAGATCAAGCGCTTCCATGCGGTGCACCACGACATCATCCTGAAGCCGCTCGACGGCATGGGCGGCATGGGCATCTTCCGCGTCGGCCCCGACGGGCTCAACCTCGGCAGCATCACCGAGACGCTGAACAAGGGCGGCACGCAAACGGTGATGGTGCAGCGCTACCTGCCCGAGATCGTCAAGGGCGACAAGCGCGTGCTGGTGATCGGCGGCGTGCCGGTGCCGTTCTCGCTGGCGCGCATCCCGCAAGGCAGCGAGATCCGCGGCAACCTGGCCGCCGGCGGCAAGGGCGTCGCACAGCCGCTGTCGCCCCGCGACCGCGAGATCGCCGAGGCGCTCGGCCCGGTGCTCGCCGCGCGCGGGCTGCTGCTGGTCGGGCTCGACATCATCGGCGACAGCCTGACCGAGATCAACGTGACCAGCCCGACCTGCTTCCAGGAAATCACGCAGCAGGCGGGCTTCGACGTGGCAGAGATGTTCGTCGACGCGCTGGAGGCCCAGCTCCCCTGAAGCCCGGGCACGGGATAATCACGGTTTCCTCCGTTGGTTTCCCCATGGCCGTCCTCTCGCTTTCCAATGCCCACCTGGCCTTCGGCCACGTGGCCCTGCTCGACAACGCGGCGTTCTCGCTCGAAACCGGTGAGCGCCTCGGGTTGATCGGGCGCAACGGCGCCGGCAAGTCCTCGATGCTGAAGATCATCGCCGGGCTGGAAAAGCTCGACGACGGCCTGCTGCAGATGACGCAGGGCGTGCGCATCTGCTACGTGCCGCAGGAGCCCGTGTTCGAACCCGGCCACTCGGTGTTCGAAGCCGTCAGCGAAGGCGTGGCCGAAGCCCGTGCCGTGCGTCAGGCCTATGAAGAACACGCCGACGGCGTCGACCTCGACGCCCTGCAGACACGCATCGAGGCGCTCGACGCCTGGAACTGGGAGCAGCGCGTGGACACCACGCTCGCGCAGCTCCACCTCGACGGCACGCGCGAGATCGGCCAGCTCTCCGGCGGCATGAAGAAGCGCGTCGCGCTGGCGCAAGCCCTGGTCGCGGTGCCCGACGTGCTGCTGCTCGACGAGCCCACCAACCACCTCGACCTCGATTCGATCGCCTGGCTCGAGGAGCTGCTGCGCAGCTTCAAGGGCAGCGTGATGCTGATCACCCACGACCGCGCCTTCCTCGACGGCGTGGCCACCCGCATCGTCGAACTCGATCGCGGCATCATCCGCAGCTACCCCGGCAACTTCACGGCCTACGAGCGCATGAAGGAAGAGCAGCTCGCGTCCGACGCGCTCGCCAACGCGCGCGCCGACAAGCTGCTGGCCCAGGAAGAGGTGTGGATCCGCAAGGGCGTCGAAGCCCGCCGCACGCGCAGCGTGGCGCGCATCCAGCGGCTCGAAGTGCTGCGCGACCAGCGCCAGAAGCGCCGCGATTCGCTCGGCCAGGTGCGCCTGGAAGTCGATTCCGGCGCACCCAGCGGCAAGATCGTCGCCGAGCTGCGCGACGTGAACCTGCGCTTCGGCGAGAAGGTGATCGTGACGGACTTCACCGCCACCATCCTGCGCGGCGACAAGGTCGGCCTGATCGGGCCGAACGGCGCCGGCAAGACGACGCTGCTGAAGCTGATCCTCGGCGAGCTGAAGCCCGACTCCGGCCACGTGCGCCAGGGCAGCAAGCTCGAGGTCGCCTACTTCGACCAGATGCGCAGCACGCTGAAGCTCGACGCGACGCTCGCCGACACCATCAGCCCGGGCAGCGAATGGGTGGAGTTCAACGGCCAGCGCAAGCACGTGATGAGCTACCTGAACGACTTCCTGTTCTCGCCCGAACGCGCCAACTCGCCGGTGCGCACGCTGAGCGGCGGCGAGCGCAACCGCGTGCTGCTGGCGCGCCTGTTCGCGCTGCCGGCCAACGTGCTGGTGCTCGACGAACCCACCAACGACCTCGACATCGACACGCTCGAACTGCTCGAGGAGCTGCTGCAGGGCTACCCGGGCACCGTGTTCCTGGTGAGCCACGACCGGCGCTTCCTCGACAACGTGGTCACCAGCACGATCGCCTGGGAGGGCGACGAGAGCCCGGGCTTCTGGCGCGAGTACGAAGGCGGCTACGAGGACTGGAAGCTGCAGCGCGACCGCGCACGCGCGATGCGCGACAAGGCGGCCAAGGCGGCGCCCGCGCCGACGCCCGCTGCGCCGCCGCCGCCCGCGGCCGCGCCGGTCGCGAAGAGGGCCAAGCTCAGCTACAAGGAACAGCGCGAGCTCGACAGCCTGCCGGCGCGCATCGAGGCGCTGGAGACCGAGCAGAAGACGCTCTCGGCGCTGCTCGCCGGCACCGAGATCTACGCCGGCGACGCGACGAAGCTCGCGGCCGCGCAGGCACGCTTCGCGGCGCTCGACGACGAGCTTCTGACGGCGCTGACACGCTGGGAAGAGCTCGGCGCCCGCTGAGCGCGTCGAGCGGCGGGCCGAGCGCCGGGCCGCCCCAAGCCGGCCCGCATCCCCTCGGGGGATCGGTCGATGTACCCATCGACCGAGGGGTCGTCATCCCTAGCGCCCGAGCGCGCCGAACCACGACTCGGCGAGCGCGCTGCGGCGCGTGCGGCTGATGATCAGCCCCGACTGCAGGTACAGCGCGTTCAGCAGCCGCGCGGCGCGCGAGGTGTCGAAACCTGGCCAGTCGGCCATCTCGCGCAGCGACGAGCGGTCGCCCTGCAGCCGCTGCACCGCGGTGCGCACCAGGCCGCCGGCGCGCAGGCCGCCCAGGTTGAAGCCCGGCGCGACGCGGTAGGCCACCGGCCCGGCGATCTCCGGCAGCAACGCGTTGCGCGAGCCGCGCAGCGCCAGCTCCCACAGCACCGGCCCGAGCGAGTGGTAGTGCTGCTCGTCGGCCACCAGCGACAGCTCCGAGTCGCCCGGCGTGCGCAGCACCGCCGGCTCGACGTGCAGCACCCGCAGTTCGGTGGGCCGCTCGCGCAGCAGCGCATCCAGGCTGATCGGGCAGTGCACCAGGCGCTCGCGCGCGAACACGGTGAGCGGCACCACCGCCGGGCCCATCTGCAGGTGGATGACGACCTGCTGCGAATGCCGCACGCAGGCGGCCAGCACGTCCAGCACCTCGGACGCATGGCCGGCCCGCTCGAAACGGCTCAGGTCGGCCAGCAGCGACGGGCTGAGCGTCGCGCCGCGCAGGCTGCTGTCGGCGACTTCGCCGAGCGCGCGCGGGCCCCCCGGTTCATGCAGGTAGCGCTCGAAGGCGCTGACGCGCATCAACTCGGGCTCGCCGAAGGGAATGGTGGGCTCGAACATGGACTCGGGAGTTGCAAGAAGTTGTGACTGTAGGTCAGCGGGCTGCCGGTGCAAAGCCCGGATTCCGGGGTGTTGCCATGCCGGGGGTGTCGCGGGCGCGCTGCAGCGCCTGCCAGAACTGCGCATCCTGCGTGGTCGCGAAGTTGATGCGCATCAGCGTGCCGGGGCGCCGGGTGGCGTGGAAGATCGAGCCCGGCGCCAGCAGCCAGCCGTCGTCCAGCATCACCTGCGACAGCCGCTCGGTGTCGACGCCGGTGTCGACCCAGCCGAACAGGCCGCGCGGCGTGGCCGCGAAGCGGCAGCCCGCCGCCTCGGCCAGCTGCACCGAGCGCGCCCGGGCCGCGTCCAGCCGGGCCATCACCCGCTCGGCATGGCGGCGCAGCAGGCCGTGCTCCAGGCAGTGGGCGAGCGCCTGCTCGGTCAGGCTGGTGGTGGACAGGCTGCCGAGCAGCTTGGTGTCGATGAAGCGGTCGACCAGCGCCGGCGGTGCTGCCAGATAGCCGACCCGCCAGTTCGGCACCAGGATCTTCGAGAAGCCGGAGATGTAGATGGTGCGCTCCAGCGCGTCCAGCGCCGCGAGCCGCGGCAGGTGCGGCGGTGCCAGGTGGGCGTAGGTGTCGTCCTCGACGATGTGCAGGTCGTGCGCCTGCGCGAGCTTCAGCAGCCGGTGCGCATGGCCGAGCGCGAGCGTCGCACCGGTCGGGTTGTGCAGCACCGAGACGGTGATGTACAGCCGCGGGCGCTCGTGCGCTTTCTGGGCCTCGATCAGGCGTTCCATCACCGCGAGGTCGGGGCCGTCCTCGCCGCGCGGCACCGGCAGCACGCGCAGGCCGAGGGCGGCCAGCCGCGCGAACTCGACCGACCAGCCGGGCTCGTCGACCAGCACGCTGTCGCCGGCGCGGGCCAGGCTGCGGGTGACGATGTCCAGCGCATGGGTGGCGCCGAAGGTCGTGACGATCTGCTCCGGCGCCGCCTTCACGCCGAAGTCGACCAGCCGCTGCGACAGCGCCCGGCGCAGCCGCAGGTCGCCGGCCGGCTCGCCGTACTGCAAGGCCAGCGGCCCGAGCAGCGCGCCGCTGCTGACGCGGCGCAGCGCGGTGCTGAGCATCGGCAGGTCCAGCCACTCCGAGGGCAGCGTGCCCAGCCCCGGCATCGGCCGCGTGCCCGGCGGCTGGAACATGCTGCGCATCAGCGCGATCGCGCTGAGCGGAGCGCGGGGAAAGGCGGTCGGGGCCGCGGCGGCAGCGGGCAGGGCGGCCGAGGCCGGCGAGCGCGCGGCCTCGCGACCCGCCTCGCGCGGCTGTTGCTCGCGCACGAAGAAGCCGCGCTGCTTGCGAGCCTCCACCAGGCCCTGCGCCAGCAGCTGGTCGTAGGCCGCCACTACCGTGTAGGCGCTGACCCCGTGCCGGCGCGCGCACTCTCGCACCGACGGCAGCCGCGAGCCCGGTGCGAGCAGCCGCTGCCGGATGCGCTCGGCGAAGCGGCCCGACAACTGCTCGGTCAGCGTGGCATCGGCACGGCGGGACAAGGGATCCAGGGGTGAAAGAAGATTCATGTGCTGGCGAGGCGACCAATACAGCGTGCGAGCTGAGGTGGTCTAGTGTACTGGCTCTGTGTTGGTTGCCGCCGCTAGACTGCCGCATGGACCAAGAACGCAAAGGGTTGTGGCTGGGCTTCCTCGGGGTCGCGATCTTCGCGCTGACGACGCCGATGACGCGGCTGGCCGTCGGGCCGGCAGCCGACCCGCAGCTGTCGCCGCTGTTCGTCGTGGCCGGGCGCGCCGCGCTGGCCGGCGTGCTGAGCCTGGTCTATCTGGTGCTCACGCAGGCACCGCGGCCGCGCGGCGCGCAGTGGTCGGCGCTCGCCGTCAGCGCCGCCGGCACGGTGGTCGGCTTCCCGCTGTTCCTCGGCCTCGCGCTGCGCGAGGTCGACGCGATGCACGCGGCGGTGATCACCGGCGTGCTGCCGCTGGGCACCGCGATTGCGGCGGCGGTGTTCTTCCGGCAGCGCCCGTCGATCGGGTTCTGGGCCTGTGCCGCGGTCGGCTGCGCGCTGGTGCTGGCGTTCGCGGTCCAGTCCGGCGGTGGCCTGCAATGGGCCGACGGCGTGCTGCTGCTGGCGGTGGTCAGCGGGTCGATCGGCTACGTGGCCGGCGCCCACCTGTCGCGGCAACTGCAGGCCGAGCACGTGATCTGCTGGGTGCTGGTGATCAGCATGCCGTTCACGCTGCCGCTGATGGCCTGGACCTGGCCGGCGCAGCCGGTGCACGGCGGCGCCTGGGTCGGCTTCGGCTATGTCACGCTGTTCTCGATGTGGCTCGGCTTCTTCGCGTGGTACCGCGGGCTCGCGCTTGGCGGTACGCTGCGCGTCAGCCAGGTGCAGCTGGTGCAGCCCTTCCTGACGCTGTTGTTCGCGGTGCCGGTGCTCGGCGAGCACTTGTCCGCGACGACCGTGCTGTTCTCGCTCGCGGTGATCGCCACCGTGTTCATCGGGCGCAAGATGCCGACACACTCGGCTTCGACCGGCCCGTCTCCCGTCCCCCCTTCCGCCACGTCCTCAAGGAACTCCGCATGACCTCGCGCACCCCCTGGCAGCTCGCGCAGCGCGCCCACCGCATGAACCCGTCGATCATCCGCGAGATCCTGAAGGTGACCGAGCAGCCCGGCATCATCTCGCTGGCCGGCGGGCTGCCGTCGCCCGACGGCTTCCCGGTCGAGGCGATGCGCGAGGCCACCACCCGCGTGCTGCGCGACACCCCGCGCGAGGCGCTGCAGTACGCCTCCAGCGAAGGCCTGCCGGCGCTGCGCGAGTGGGTCGCCGCGATGCTGCGCGGCCACGGCCAGCAGGTCGACGCGACGCAGGTGCTGATCACCACCGGCTCGCAACAGGGGCTCGACCTGGTCGGCAAGGTGCTGGTCGACCCGGGCAGCCGCGTCGCCGTCGAATCGCCGACCTACCTCGGCGCGCTGCAGGCGTTCGCGCCCTACGAGCCGGTCTTCACGGCCGTCGATTGCGATGACGACGGCCCGCTGCCCGAGGCGCTGCACACGGCCGAAGGCGCGCGCTTCCTGTACCTGCTGCCGAACTTCCAGAACCCGAGCGGCCGCTGCATGAGCGAGGCGCGCCGGGCCGCGGTCGTCGCGCGGGCGCAGGCGCTGAACCTGCCGCTGGTCGAGGACAACCCGTACGGCGACCTGTGGTTCGACACCCCGCCGCCGCCGCCGCTGGCCGCGCGCTGGCCCGACGGCACGGTCTACCTCGGCTCGTTCTCGAAGGTGCTGGCCCCGGGCCTGCGCCTGGGCTACGTGGTGGCGCCCGCGCCGCTGGTGCCGAAGCTGCTGCAGGCCAAGCAGGCCGCCGACCTGCACACGCCGGGCTTCAACCAGCGCATCGTGCACGAGGTGATCCGCGACGGCTTCCTCGACACCCACGTGCCGACCATCCGTGCGCGCTACAAGGCGCAGCGCGATGCGATGCGCGCCGCGCTCGAGGCCCACATGCCCGCCGGCTGCCGCTGGACGGTGCCGAGCGGCGGCATGTTCTTCTGGGTCGAGCTGCCGGCCGGCACCGATGCGATCGCGCTGCTGCCGAAGGCCGTCGCCAAGGGCGTGGCCTTCGTGCCGGGCGCGGCCTTCTTCGCCGAGCACGCGCAGGCGAACACGATGCGGCTGTCGTTCGTCACCGTGTCGCCCGAGCAGATCGAGCGCGGCATCCGCGCGCTGGCCGAGGCGCTGAAGGAGGCGGCATGACGCGCTTCGCATTCGCGCAGGTCGACGTCTTCACCGATGTCGCGCTGAAGGGCAATCCGCTCGCCGTCGTGCACGGCGCCGATGCGCTGGACGACGCGCAGATGCAGGCCTTCGCGCGCTGGACCAACCTGTCGGAGACGACCTTCCTGCTGCAACCGACCGACCCGCTGGCCGACTACCGGGTGCGCATCTTCACGCCGGGCGGCGAGCTGCCGTTCGCCGGTCACCCGACGCTCGGCAGCTGCCACGCCTGGCTCGAGGCCGGCGGCGTGCCGCAGACGCCCGGTGCGGTCGTGCAGCAGTGCGGCGTCGGCCGGGTCGACATCCGGCTCGACGGCGAGCGCGCGGCCTTTGCGGCGCCGCCGCTGCGCCGCGAGCCGATCGCCGAGGCCGAATTGCTGCCGGTGCTGGCTGCACTCGGCCTGCGCCGCGAGCAGGTGCTGCAGGCGCAATGGCTCGACAACGGCCCGCGCTGGCTGGGCCTGCTGCTCGATGCCGCCGGCACGGTGCTCGCGCTGGAGCCGGACCATGCGGCGCTGAAGTCGCTGGCCAAGGTCGGCGTGATCGGGCCGCATGCGGCCGGCGGGCCGTGCCAGTTCGAGGTGCGCGGCTTCGCCGCCCCGATCGGCATCCCGGAAGACCCGGTCACCGGCAGCCTGAACGCGAGCCTCGCGCAGTGGCTGATCGGAGCCGGCGTCGCACCGGCCCGCTATGTCGCTGCACAAGGCACCCGGCTCGGCCGCGCCGGGCGGGTGCACATCGCGCAGGTCGACGGCCAGGTGTGGGTCGGCGGGCACAGCGTCAGCTGCATCCGCGGCGAGCTGGCGCTCTGAGGAGACCTCTCAGGCGCGGCGCCAGCGCCATGCCTGCCGGATGGCCTGCCAGGCCACGGCGCGCGACGGATCGTGCGCATGCATCAGCGCGCCGTAGCGGCGCCAGATGACGAACAGCGAAGAACCGAGGAAGGTCAGCAGTACCGTCGTCAGCACGATGATCGCGCGCGCCGGTTTCGATTTCCGATCCGGCGGCTGCGCGACGTCCACCTGCTGCAGCGCCGGACCTTCCTTCGCCTCGTCCAGTTTGGCGATCTCGAACTGCCGGAGCATGCTCTCGAGCAAGGTCTCCTGGAACTTCACCTCGCGCCGGGCGCGGATGTAGTCGACCGCCGCACCCGGCAGCTTGCCGACCGGGATGTCGATGCTGCCGCTCGGTGGGCCTGTCGGCGCCGACTCCATGCGCGCGAGTTCGGCCCGCAGGCCGGCCAGTTCGGAGTTCAGGCGCTGCACCTCCGGGTTCTCGGAGGTCGCGCCGGTTCGCATCACGCGCAAGCGCACTTCGCGTTCGGCGATCTGCGCCTTCAGCTGGGCGACGCCGGCGATGATGGCCTCGGCCTGCTTGTCCAGCACGACCATCCCCGACTTCTCCTGCACCGAGCGCAACGATTGCTCGGCCTGGACGAGGTTCTCCTTCGTGTCCTTCAGCTGCTGCTCGAAGAACACCCGCCGCTGCTGCGCTTCGGACACCGCGAGGCGGCCGAGCAGCTTGGTCACTTCGGCTGCATGCGCGTTGGCCAGGTCGGCAGCGAACTGCGCCTCCTTGTCGTCGACTTCCACCGTCAGCACGCCGGACTTCTTGTCCGAACTGATCCGGATGTTGGCGGCCATCGCCTTGCGCAGGCCGTCGTAGGTCTTGGCTTCGTAGCGCTGCATCAGGTTGAAGCGGCTCGCCAGCGCGCGCTGGACGCTGTCGCTCTTGAGCAGGCTCACGTAGAGCTCGTCGGGGGTCTTCGCGGCGAGGCCTCCGGCCAGGCCGCCCAGCGAGCCGAGGGCTGCCAGGGCGGCGGCCGAGCCGCTCTGCTGCTGCGAGCCCGGTGCCAGCAACGTGGTCCGGGCGGTGTAGATGTTGGTCATCAGCAGCGACGCGACGATGGCGCCCACGGCAGCGGCCGCGGTCGCGCCGGCGACCCAGCGCTTGCCGTCGCCGAGCCACACCAGCAGGTCCATCAGGCCGATCGAAGGCCCGTCGTCCTCCGGCTCGTCGAGGGTGGGGGAAAGAACCTCGGGGTTGTCGATGGCGCTCATCGCTCAGTCTCCCCGCAGCGTCTTGATGGCCGCCGCACCGAGGCCGAACTGGTAGAAGATCTGCGAGAAGTCCTTCAGGTTGCGCATCGCGGCCCGGCCCCAGCTTTCGTAGTCGAGCTGGTTCGGCACCACCACCGCATCGCCCGGCTGCAGCGCCTGCGACTCCAGGCTGCCGAACCAGCCGCGGCGTTCGTTCGCATGGCTGACGGTGCCGTCGGCACGCAGCACGAACATGTTGGACGGCTCGGCAGCCTCGTCCAGGCCGGCCAGCTTCACGTAGTCGCCCACCGTGCGGTTGGGCTTCCACAGGAAAGCGTTGTTGTTGACGACGGCGCCGGCCACCGTGACGAAGCCGGGTCGGCTGGGCACCACGATGCGATCGGCGTTCTCGAGCGGCACGTCCGGCAACTGGCTCACCGAGTTCGTGTCGGGCGTGAGTTCGAGCGCGACGCGGCCATTCGGCTGCACGCGGCTGAGGCGGGCCATCTGCGCCTGCGTCGCCGCCGAGCTGATCGCCGTTGCGCCGGCCTGCTCGTCGCGCCGGTTGGCCGCCTCGCGCGCGGCCTGCTGCGCCGACAGCACTTCCAGGCGCGCGATGGCGGCCTGCAGGTTCTCGCGCTGGCGCTTGCGGGTCTCCTCGCGGCTGAATTCCAGGCCGTACACGTAGGCCTGCGGCGTGAAGCCGCCGGCCCGCGTGATCAGCTGGCCCAGGGTTTCGCCGGGCAGCAGCTGGTACACGCCGGGTGCGCCGACCTCGCCCTCCACCGAGACCAGCCGGGTCTGCTTGGCCACCGGCACGCGGATGTCCTTCTGGCTGTAGACGGTGACGACATCGCCGGCCTTCAGCTCGACGTTGTTGTCCGTGTCGCCCTGCAGCACGGCCTTGCCGAGGTTGAACGGAATCACCTGCGTGCTCAGGTCCTTGTCGCTGAGCCGTTCGATGACGGCGTAGTCCCAGTTCAGCTCGTCGAACAGCGTGGCCGGCGTGCGCTTCGATTCGGCGGCCGCGAGGCGGTCCATGCGGCGGCGCGCGCGATCGCCTTCGGTGAGCGGGAAGCGATTCGGATCGCGCGCGGCATTGGGATCGTTGGCGGCCGTGACGACCGGCAGCGTGTCCGTGCCGGTGCCCGTGCCACCGTTCGTGTCGGCGGCATTGCCCGTCGCACCGGGGCGAGGGATGCCGACGGCATTGACCGCGCTGCGGGCCGATCGCTGCTGGGCCTCTTCGAGCAGCAGGTCATCGTCATCGGGGAGGACCTGCACCAGCAGGTTCTTGCGCCGGTAGAAATCCGGCGAGATCAGCGCTTCCTTGTCCGGGATCAGGTCGCGGATGCGCATGCCCGGCGTGAACGCATAGCGCAGCGGCTGCGCCACGTGGCCCTTCAGCGTGACCGCGTTCGCGAACTTCGGCGAGATCGTCAGCAGCGTCACGATGTCGCCGTCGCGCAGCGGCCGCTGCAAGCCGGTGGTGTCGAGCTTGAAGTCCTCGACGTAGCGCGCGGCCGATCCCTGCGCCGCGTCGATGCGCTCGAGCTGCACGCGGTTCGGGTTGGTCAGCACCGGTGAGCCGCCTGCATAGCGCAGCAGCTCGCTGACAGGCTCCTGCGTGCCCTTCAGTTCGTAGATGGCGGCGTTGTCGAGGGCACCGCTCAGCGCGACGCGCGGCCCGACCGGCAGGAACACCAGCACGTCGCCGGCCAGCAGTTGCAGGTCCTTGGACTTGTCGCCCTGCACCAGGAAATCGTAGATGTCGAGTTCGGACACCAGCTGGTTGTCGCGGCGCAGCTGCACGCGGCGCATCGAACCGTTCGGGCCCGGGCCGCCGGCGGCCACCACTGCCGACAGCATCGTGGCCTGGCTCGGCACCGTGTAGACGCCCGGCAGGCGGGCCGGACCGACGACGAACACCTTCAGGCCGCGCAGCTTGCCCAGCGACACGCTGAGGTTGAAGTTGCGGTAGAGCCGGCCGATCTGCGCACGCAGCTGGCCCTCGAGCTCCGAGGCCTTGATGCCCGAGACCGTGAAGCTGCCGACCTTCGGCAGGTTCAGCTGGCCGTTGCGGTCGACGGTGCTGCGGTAGTCGACGTCGATCGAGCCCCAGGCCCGCACCAGCACCTCGTCGCCGGGACCGACGGTGTAGTCCGCCGCGACCGGGACGTTGTCGACCGGTTGCGACGCGCGCGAGGCCTCGGCGAAGAAGTTGCTGCCGAAGGGCTGCAGCTGGCGACCGGTGGCGGCCTCGACGAACTTCTGGAACTCGCTCGGCTTCGGCGGCGGCAGGTTGCGCAGCCGGGCCGCGGCATCGTCTTCGTCGCGCGCTGCGCGCTGTCCTGGCTGCCCGGCCGCCGGGACATTGCGCAGCGCATTGCCGGTCGCGGGGGCGCTGGCGGCGGCTGCATAGGCCGGGGTGGTGAACGAGCCGCCGGGCGGCAGTTCGTCGGCGGCCACGGCCAGCCCGGCATGCAGCGGAAGCAGGAGGACGAGGACGCGCGCGGCGCGGGAACGAGGCGCAGTCATTCGGGGCACAGTCATTCGAAGCAGGCTCGTGAAGGCAACCCCGAATGGTAGCGGATGGCCTCCCGCGCCCGCCGGCCGCACGGCCGCGCACTCACTCCTTGCGGTACGTGTCGTGGCAGCCCTTGCAGGCCTGGCCGACGGTGCCGGCCGCCGCCTTCAGCGTGTCGACGTTGCCGGACTTGGCCGCGACGTTCAGCTTCTCCATCGCGTCCTGCATCTTCGTCGCGGCGGCCTTGAACTTGTCCTGCTCGGTCCAGATCTCCGGCTTGGCCCGGGTCTCGCCCTTGTCGGTGCCGTCGATGAAGCCGGCGAACGGCAGCTTGGACACCATCGTCGCGATCTCGGCGTTCTCGGCCGCCGCCTTGGCGTCGAACGGGATGCGCCCGTTGGCCATCGCGGCCACGCGGCCGAAGTGCGCCGCCATCACGGTGAAGGCGCCCTTGCGGTACTTGACGGCGTCTTCGGGCTTGGCGAACTGGGCGGCCGCGGGAAACGCGGCGGCGAGGCCGGCCACGGTGGCGAGGACGAGGATCGATCGATTCATGCGGGATCTCCTGGCTGGGGCTGGGGTGGGGGGCAGGGCAGTGTACGCAGCAGCACGGCATTCCATTCCCGGCGCGCTCGACGCGCACCTTGACGCGTCAGGCAGGCGCGCCGAACATCCCCGCCATACCAACACCAGGGAGCACACGATGACCGAGCGCATCCGCATGCGTTATTCGGTGGCGTTGCAGGGATTCAGCGATTTCGAGCGCGAGGGCGTGCAGTCGTTCCTGCGCCTTGCCGAGCAGCGCGCACCGGCCTACGAGCGCGCAGCCGACCTGGCCGAAGCCGATTTCGTGATCGCCGACGCCGACCAGCCGGCCGCGGTCGCCGCGGTGAGCGCGGCCGGGCGGCTGGCCGACACGGTCTTCGTCGGTGCCCGGGCGCCCACCGGCGCGGCAGCGCACCTGCCGCGCCCGATCGAGCCGACCCGCATCGTGCGCGAACTCGACCTGCTGCTCGAACACCGCCTCGCGTTGCTCGACGAACCGCCGCAGGCCGACTGGGTCGCCTCCGACGTCGCCGCATTCGATGAAGCCGCGGTCGCCGGCGGACGCGTCGCGAAGGACGTGCTGGTCGTCGACGACAGCCGCATCGCGCTCAAGTTCCTGCAGGTGCGGCTGATGCGCCTGGGCTACCGGGTGCACCTGGCGCGCAACAGCACGCAGGCCCTCGACCGCATGACGACGCACAGCTTCGCGCTGGCCTTCATCGACATCGCGCTCGGCGCGGACAGCCCGATGGACGGCCTGCAGCTGTGCCAGTTCATGAAGCAGACCGCCCGCCAGTCGGCCGGCGGGCCGCGCATCGTGCTGATCACCGGGCAGGCCGCGGCGTCCGAACGGGTGCGCACCTCGCTGGCCGGCAGCGACGCCTACCTGGCCAAGCCGCTGATGGACCCCGAGTTCCTGCAGACGCTGCGCGAGCTCGATCCCGATTTCGTCACCCCCGCCGCAGGGTGATCGACCCGCTCCATTTGAGAATCATTCGCATCTGGAGTAGCATCGATCCATTGCCACTGTCGAGGAAGCGTCGCATGGACCTGCTCGTCGAAGAACACCACATGCCCGGCGTCGAGGCGATGCTGGCGGGAACGCTCGCGCTGATGACCGGCTACAGCCAGTACCTGCAGGCGGCCAGCGACCCGGCGCACCGGGCGGGGATGGGCGAGAAGATCGCGCACAACCTCGCGCTGCTGGCCGGGCACCCGCAGTTGTCGGGCGATTGCCGCTGCGTGCTGTGGCACCTGCATGAACGCTGGGCCGTGATGGCCGGTTGCACGCGAGATGCCGGCGCGGCCTGCCACGCGCCGCAATCGTCGGCAGGCGTGGCGGCCGAGGTGTTCAGCATGCCGGGAACGCGCACGCTGCAGTGATCAGCGTTCGAAGGCCGACAGCAGCGCGGCCGCCAGGATCAGCGCGCCGCCCATCAGCACGGTCGGCGTCAGCGTGCCGGCGCCGAGCGCGACGGCCGACAGCGTCGCGAACACCACCTCGCACAGCATCACGACCGACGTGACGTTGGCCGGCAGCCGCGACGCGCCGTACTGCAGCGCGAGGTTGCTCATCAGGAACGCGAGGCTCAGCGCGCCGACCGCCAGCAGCCAGCCGGTGTGCGGCACCGGCAGCCACGGCATCAGCGCCTGCGACGCGAGCGTGGTCGCCAGCGTGCCGGCCACCAGCACGCCGCCGATGAACATCGCGAGCGCGCGCGCTTCTTCCGGCCGATGCGCCTGGTGGCGCAGCATCACGTTGTTGAGCGCGAACGAGAAGCCGCCGAGCAGGGCCAGCCAGTCCGGCAGCGATTGCGGCAACGGCAACGCGACGCCCGCACCGGCCGGCGTCAGCACGATGAAGGCACCGGCCAGGGCCAGCGCAATGCGCAGCGCCGCGGTCGGCGTGAAGGCTTCCTTCAGCACCAGCCGCGACAGCAGCACCGTCCACAGCGGCATCAGGTAGAACAGCAGCACGACGCGCACCACGTCGCCGATCACCATCGCCCAGTTGAAGGCCGCATTGGTGGTGCCCGATGCCAGCATCAGCAGCCACAGGCTCGGCGTGTTCAGCAGCGTGCCGAGGGCGCGGCGGCGCGTGACCAGGATCAGCAGCACCGCGACCGCGTAGACCAGCACGGTGGCCCACAGCGGGTGCAGGCCGAGCGCCTGCAGCTCGCGGAACGGCCACCACGAGACGCCCCACACCAGCGCGTTGAAGCTGAGGGCGAGCGCGGGGAGAAGTCCGGGGGAGGTTCGCGCGTCGCGGCCGGCGGCTGCGGGCACCACGTCAGTGCTTGTCGCTGCGGGCGAGGGCGAGCAGGTGATCGACCTCGTCGCGGTAGACGACCAGGTTGCGCGCATGCCAGCGGCGGATCAGCCACATCGTGCCGGCGACGACCAGGCCGAACACCGTGATCGACGCGAAGGCCGACATGCCGAACTTCGTCATGCCGGTGTAGAACGCGCCGAGCCCGAGGATGCAGGCCTGCTCGTTGAAATTCTGCACCGCGATCGAGCGGCCGGCGCCCATCAGGTTGTGCCCGCGGTGCTGCAGCAGCGCGTTCATCGGCACCACCAGGTAGCCGCCGATCGCGCCGAGGATCACGAGGAAGGGGGCGGCCATCCAGACGTTGTGGATGAAATTCAGGCCGATCACCAGCACGCCCATCATGATGCCGAGCGGGATCACGTTGGTCGCCTGGTCGAGCCGCACCCGCACCGATGCCGCGATCGCGCCGACCGCGGTGCCGAGCGCCACCACGCCGGCCAGCGTCGAGGCCTGCGTGGTCGTGTAGCCGAGCGCCGCGGCGGCCCAGGCGAACACGATCACGCGCAGGTTGCCCGAGACGCCCCAGAACAGCGTGGTCGTCGACAGCGAGATCTGGCCGAGCTTGTCGCTCCACAGGCGGGCATTGCAGCTGGAGAAGTCGCGCACCAGCTCGACCACGCTGTGCGACAGCGGCTGCAGCGGCGCCTCGGTGCGCGGGATGCGCAGGTTGAACAGCGCGGCGATGACATACAGGAAAACGATGATCGAAATCGCCGCTTCGGGAGGGGTGTTGACGCCGGTGTCGACCAGCGGCAGGTCGAAGGCGAGCAGGTGCGCCGAGATCGCATGGCCGACGAGCTGGCCGCCGAGCAGCAGGCCCAGGATGATCGACAGGATGGTCAGCCCCTCGATCCAGCCGTTGGCCTTGACCAGCTGCGAGTTCGGCAGCAGCTCGGTCAGGATGCCGTACTTGGCTGGCGAGTAGGCGGCCGCACCCAGGCCGACGATCGCGTAGGAGACCAGCGGATGGCTGCCGAACAGCATCATCAGGCAGCCGATCACCTTGATCGCGTTCGACGCGAACATCACCCGCCCCTTGGGCACGGCGTCGGCGAACGCGCCGAGGAAGGGCGCGAGGATCACGTAGAAGAGCGCGAAGATCGGACTCAGCGCCGGCACCTGCCAGGTCGGCGCGTGAGAGGTCTTCAACAGTTCGATGGCGCTCACCAGCAACGCGTTGTCAGCCAGCGAGCTGAAGAACTGCGCCGACATGATGGTGTAGAAACCTTTTTTCATTCGCTGAGAGCGTGCTGCCTGTCGCATGCCGGGTGGGCCCGGTCATCAATCGATGCAGCGCTCGACGCGGCCGCTGCTGGTTCCCCGCGGCGGCGGTTATAGCACGGGGCATGGTGCCCCGGTCGCGTCGACCGGCTCAGTACCCCAGCGACATCGTGACGGCCCCGGCGACGAAGCAGCTGGTCGCGATGGCCGTCGCGGCCAGCGGAATCCGGAACCAGTAGCGCAGCGCGAGCACGACGTAGGCGGCGCTCGCGATGCCGGCCAGCCACACGAAGGTGGGCGAGCGGTGCAGCACGTCCATGTGCATCGCGGCGAGCATCAGGTAGACCAGCGAGAACAGGATGGCGCCCAGGCTGTGGCTCGCGTTGAAGCCGATCCAGGCCTTCCACATCGTCGTGTCGCGGGTCAGGCGCGGCGAGCTCGAGCGCATCGCGCGCGCGACATTGGCATCGCGCGGATCGAAGTTCGTGCCGAAGAACGTATAGGCCAGGTGCAGCAGCCCGAGCAGGCCGTAGATCGCTGCGCCGGCCAGGATCAGGATTTGGGACATGCGGGATTGTGTGGGTCGAAAGCGCAAGCATCGTTACGAGGCGCAACCCCGAGCGCTGCAGGGTGAGGCAATGCTCCAGCGCTAGACTCCGGTCCTGCCATCAGGAGCCGACCATGTCCGATCCCGTCTCCCACATCCTCAGCCTCGGCCGGGCATTGCCGCCGGAGGACCGTGAACGGCTCGTCGAGCAACTGATGGAATCGCTCAACGAGCCCGCTGCCGCCGAGCTCGACACGGCGTGGGAAAACGAGATCCAACGCAGGTTGGCCGAGTTCGAGCGGGGTGAAGTCCTGCCGATTGATGCAGAAGATGTTTTCGCCAAGGCTCGCCGAATAGCGCGGTGATCAAGGTCTTCTTCCTTCCAGCAGCAGAGATTGAACTGCTCAAGGAAGTCACGTACTACTCCAAGGCCGCCACGGGAGCCGGCCTGCGCTTCCAGGCCGCGGTCGAAGCGGCAGTTTCTCGCGTCAGGACACATCCGTTGGGTGGTGCGCCGAGCTTCAAGGAGACCCGCAGCGTCCTGGTCAAAGGGTTTCCGTTCAGCATCGTCTACCGGGCTTGGCAAGACAGGCTGCTCATCGTGGCCATCGCCCCCCATAGGAAGCGCCCGCACTACTGGGCTTCGCGTGTCGACTGAGCGCAACCCGCTCACCCCGCCTTGCGCCGATCCATCTGCGCGCCTTCGTAGAACGCCTTCTTCGATGCATACATCGCGTGGTCGGCCTCGTTGACCGCGGCCTCGATGCGCCCGCCGGCCTCGCAGGTGGCGATGCCGAGCGCGAAGCTCAGCGTCGTCGTGCCGTGGAACTGGTTGTTCAGCTCCGTCAGCGAGGCCAGCCGGTCCAGCAGCAGCTGCGCGGCGCGTGCATCCATCCCCGGCAGCAGCAGCGCGAACTCGTCGCCGCCGATGCGCGCGGCGCACATCGGCTTGTCGATCGCCTTCGTCAGCACCTCGCCGGCGCGCCGCAGCAGCGCGTCGCCGGCCGCATGGCCCTGCGTGTCGTTGATGGTCTTCAGCCCGTTCAGGTCGGCCACCACCACCGTCACCGGCCACGGGCCCTTGCGCTCCAGCCGGTTGATCTCGTCGACGAAGAAGGCCCGGTTGCGCAGCTTGGTCAGCGGGTCGTGCTTGCCGAGGAACTCGAGGTAGGCCTCGGCCTGCTTGCGCGCGGTGATGTCGGTCAGCGAGATCAGCACCAGGTCCCAGTCGGCCTCGTGGCCGGGCAGCACCGAGAACTGCAGGTACACGTGCAGCTTGTCGCCGGCCAGGTTGTAGTTGACGACCTCGCGCTGGTGCGTGGTCTTGCCGTTCCACAGATCGTGCAGCTGGTCGGCGAAATGCGAGGCCATGTCGTCGCGGAACACGTCGTCCAGCCGCCGCAGCAGCGTGTCGCGGTCGGGCGCGCCGAACATGCGCAGCGTCTGCTGGTTCACGTCGATCACGCGGATCTCCTGCAGGCAGCGGCTCACGAACTCCGGGTGCACGTCGGTGAACACCCGGAAGTCGCTGATGCCCTGCGCGCGCGCCTCGTCGAGCAGCCGCTTCACGCTGCTGAAATCCTCCACCCACAGCGACACCGGCGAATGCTCGAACAGCCCGCGCGCATACAGCTCGCTCAGCCGCAGCGCCTCGGCCGCTGCGCTGCGCTCGGTCACGTCCTCGATCGCGAGCAGCACGCGGTCCCAGCCGGCCTCGTGGCCCGGCAGCACGGTGGCGTTCAGCACGATGTCGAGTCGCCGGCCGTCCAGCGCGTAGTTGACCGTCTGGCTCGTGAAGCGGGTGCGGCCCTCCCACAGCGCGGCCAGCTCCTCGACGAGCTGCTCGAACATGTCGTCGCGGAACACGCGCGACAGGTTCTCGACCAGGTGCGCCAGGTCGCGCGCGCCGTACAGCTCCAGCGTGCGCCGGTTCACCTGCAGCACGTGCAGGCAGGCCGAGCATTCGGCGACGCGGCGCGGGTCGGCCCGCAGGTGCGCGCGCAGGTCGGTCACGCCGGCGGCGCGCCAGCGCGAGAACAGGGCCTGCAGCGCGCTGTAGTCCTCCAGCCACAGCGACACCGGTGCAAGCTCGAACAGGCTGGCCAGTTCGGCGGGGGGCAGGGCTTCAGTGACGTTCATCGCTTGACGTTCATCGCTCAGTGCGCATTCATCCACGCTTCGATGGCATCGGGCTCCACCGGCGCCGCGCGGCTGATCAGCTCGCATCCGCCGGGGGTCACGACCGCATCGTCCTCGATGCGGATGCCGATGTTCCAGTAGACCTCGGGCACGTCGGGCGCCGGCTGCACGTACAGGCCGGGCTCGAGCGTGACGACCATGCCGCATTCGAGCTTGCGCGATGGCGCGCGCACGACCCGCCCGCCGCGAAAATCCGGCTGGTCGACGGCCGGCTCCTGCAGCGACAGGTACTCGCCGACATCGTGCACGTCGCGCCCCAGCCAGTGGCCGGTGTCGTGCATGTAGAAGCGCCGGTAGGCGCCGCTCGCCATCACCGCGTCGACATCGCCGTGCCGGTCGTGTGACAGCAGCCCGTGGTCGAGCAGGCCCTGCGACAGCACGCGCACCGCGGCCTCATGGGCGTCGCGCTGGCGGCGGCCGGGCCGCGTCGCGGCCACCGCCACCTGCTGCGCCGCCAGCACCACGTCGTACAGCGCGCGCTGCGGCGCGGTGAAGCGGCCATCGGCGGGAAAGGTGCGGCTGATGTCGCTCGCATACCCGTCGAGCTCGCAGCCGGCGTCGACCAGGCACAGCTGGCCGGCGCGCAGCTCGCCGGGGCCGGCCGCGTGGTGCAGCACGCAGGCATTGCCGCCGGCCGCGACGATGCTGCCGTAGGCCGGCCCGCTCGCGCCATGGCGGCGGAACTCATGCAGCAGCTCGGCCTCGATCTCGTACTCGCGCACGGCAGCCGCCGGGTCGGCGCGGAAGCGCTGCCCGCACCAGTGCATCGCGCGCGCATGGGCGCCGGCGGAGATCGCCGCGGCACGGCGCATCGTCTCGATCTCGTCGCTGTCCTTGATCAGCCGCATCTCATCGACCAGCGGGCCGAGGTCGCGATGCACCGGCCCCTCGGCGCCGAGGCCGGCGCGGGTGCGTGCGCGCGCCAGCCAGCCGGGCAGGCGCTGGTCGATCGCGCTCGGCACGGTGAACAGCGTCCAGACATTGCGCACGCGGCCCATCAGCTCGGGCAGCAGCTCGTCGAGCCGCTCGATCGGCCAGGCCAGGTCGACGCCGAGCGCCTGCGGTGCGGCCTCGGGCCCGAGCATCGGCCCTTCCCACACCGAGCGCTCGGCACTGGCGCCGTGGCAGAACAGCTCGCTGCGGCCGTCGGCGTGCAGCACCAGGCAGCTGTGCGGCTCGTCGAAGCCGCTCAGGTAGTGGAAGTGGCTGCCGTGGCGGAACGGGTGCTCGTTGTCGCCGTTGCGCAGCTGCATGGCCGCGGTCGGCACGATCGCGATGCCGCCGCCGGCCGCCGCGAGACGACGGGCCAGCTCGGCGCGGCGCTGGCGGAAGGGGTGGGTGCGCATCGGGAGGAGGGCGCTGCGCCGCTGCGTCAGAACTCGCTGTCCGCGCGGGCTTTCGGCGGGTCGCCGGCGGYGGCCGCCGCCTCGGCGCGCTGCTTGCGCAGGCGGCGCAGCTCGCGCAGCATTTCCTTGTCGCCGGCCGTCGGGATGCGGCCGCCGTCGGGGTCGGGCGGTGGGCGGGAGGCCGCCGGTGCGGCCGCTGCGGCCAGCGGGCCCGGCCGGGTCGTCGCGCCGCCCGCCTGGCTGCCTTGGCGCTTGTCGTTCTGCTTGTCCTGCAGCGCCTGCAGGCGCCAGCGCACCTGGTTGGCGGCGTTTTCCACCGCGTCGAGCTGCGTCTCGGCGTCGGTCTTGGGCAGCGCCACCGCTCGTTTGTCGGTCATGCGCATCAGCAGGCGGCAGACCCGGTTGCCGCGGTTCAGGTGGCGCAGCGTCGGAAGCAGGCCGTCTTCCTCGACGACGCTCACGTCGCGGATGTTCTCGATCGCCACCTGGTGCACCTTGCCGGCGAAACCGCGCTGGAACCAGACGTAGCTCGCGCTGACGCTGACGCGCTCCCAGCGCGCCATGTCGAACACGACCGCGCCGAGCACGCCGAAGACGCCCAGCGTGATCAGCCAGCCGAACGAGAGCCCCACGCCCAGCCAGATCACGAGGCCCGCGACGATGGGCACGGCCACCACCTCGAGCATCGCGCGGTCGGAGGTGCCGTAGACGTTGCGCTCGTAGCCGGCGAGTTCGAGCTCGCCGCTCGCCAGCGGCTGGAACGAGGCGGCCAGCGCTTTCGCGCCGCGGCCGATGAAGATGTGGCCGGCGACCGCGAACGCGACGAGGAAGGGCAGCATCAGCCAGGTGCTGAACGAGGCGAAGCCGCTGGTGCTGCGGGTGGCGGCCTGGGCCGCGGACGGGCCGCCGAGCGCGCACAGCGCCAGCGGCAGCAGGAGGGAGCAGTGTCTGAGCATCTTGGTCACGGTCGCGACGGTAACGCGAAGCGCTCCGCCCGCAAAGAGGACCCACGAGAGTACCCGCACTCGGCCGTGGGGGCTCGCGGACGGTAGGCGAATCGACCGCGGGGCTGTGGCTAAGATGCCGCACTTCTTAACGAGGTGTAGCGATGAAATACCGTCGATTGGGCCGCAGCGGCCTGCAAGTCAGCGAGCTGTCGCTGGGCTCGTGGGTCACATACCACAACCAGGTGGACACCGGTTCGGCCAAGGAAATGCTCGCCGCGGCCTTCGATGCCGGCGTCAATTTCTTCGACAACGCCGAGGCTTACGCCGCCGGCCAGAGCGAGGTGGTGATGGGCGAGGCGTTCCGGCAGCTGAAGTGGCCGCGCCTGAACTTCGTCGTGTCGACCAAGTTCTTCTGGGGCCTGGACCGCGAGGGCAACACCGTCAACCGGCGCGACACGCTGAACCGCAAGTACCTGACGCAGGCGATCGACGGCTCGCTCAAGCGCATGCAGCTGGAGCACATCGACCTGGTGTACTGCCACCGCCCCGACCCGCACACGCCGATCGAGGAGACGGTCTGGGCGATGAGCGACATGATCACCCGCGGCAAGGCCTTGTACTGGGGCACCAGCGAGTGGAGCGCCGCCGAGATCCGCGCGGCTTACGACATCGCCGAGCGCCACCACCTGCACAAGCCGGTGATGGAGCAGCCGCAGTACCACCTGTTCCACCGCCAGCGCGTCGAGCAGGAGTACGCGCGGTTGTATGACGACATCGGCCTCGGCCTGACGACCTGGAGCCCGCTGGCCAGCGGCCTGCTGACCGGCAAGTACCGCAGCGGCGTGCCGCAGGGCAGCCGCGGCGCGCTGGAGGGCATGGGCTTCCTGCTGAAGGGGCTGACCGATGCGGACAAGAACGCGGCGGTGGCGAAGCTGGAGCCGATCGCCCGCGACCTGGGCGGCAACGTCGCGCAGCTGGCTGTCGCCTGGGTGAACCGCAATCCGCGCGTCAGCACGGTGATCCTCGGCGCGTCGAAGCTGTCGCAGCTGCAGGACAACCTGGGCGCGCTGGCGTTGACGCCTAAGCTGACGCCGGAGGTGCTGGCGAAGATCGACGAGATCACGCTGCCATTGGCAGGTTGAGGCAACCGTGGCTTGAATATGGAAGGGCCCTGCGGGGCCCTTTTTCTTTTGTTTCAGCATCTCCCGGGAGTTATTGGACGTTCGTATAGTTACGCCATGCCCCGCCCCTCCCAGAACGTCGACCAGCGCCTGCTCGATGCCGGCCTCGAACTGCTGCCGCTGACCGGCTGCGCCGGGCTGTCGGTGCGCCGGCTCACCGAGCATGCGGGCGTCAACCTGGGCATGTTTCACTACCACTTCAAGAGCAAGGACAACTTCATCCGTGCGGTGCTGCAACGCACCTACGAGGCGATGTTCTCCGCGCTGACGCTCGAGGTCGATGCCGCCGCCACGCCGCTGCACAACCTGCGTGGCGCGGTGCGCGTGCTGGCGCATTTCGGGCGCGCGCACCGGCACCTGCTGGTGCGCATCCTGGCCGACGCGATGGCCGGCGAGGCGGCCGCGCGCGAGTTCCTGCTGGCCAACCTGCCGCGCCACATCGGCATCGTCGGCGCGCTGATTGCCCAGGCCCAGCAGCGCGGCGAGTTCCGCGCCGCACCGCCGCCGCAGGTGCTGGCCTTCATCGCGGCGGGTGTCGCGTCGCCGATCCTGATCGGCACCGCGATGCAGGGCGCGGGCGGTCCACCCGGGGCCGGCGCGCTGATCGACGAGCACCTGCTGTCCGACGAAGCGATCGAGGCGCGCATCGATGCCGCACTGCGCGCCTGGCAGCCCTCACCTGGAGACGCCCCATGATGCGAACCGCCCTGCCGATCCTGCTCACCGCGCTGTTGTCGGCCTGCAGCCAGCCCGCCCCCGAAGGCTATGCCGGCTATGCGGAAGGCGACTACGTGCGGCTGTCGGCGCCGGTCGCCGGCACGCTGGCCAAGCTGCACCTGCAGCGCGGCGACCAGGCCGCCGCCGCCGCCCCGGCCTTCGTGCTGGAGCAGGAGAGCGAACGCGCCGCGCGCGAGGAGGCCGAGTCCCGCCTGCGCGCCGCGCAGCAGCAGCTCGCCAACCTGCGCACCGGCAAGCGCCCCGACGAGCTCGCCGCAGTGCGCGCCCAGCTCGCGCAGGCGCAGGCGGCGCTCGCGCTGTCGAATGCCGAGCTCGCGCGCACCATGAAGCTGGTGGCCGAGCAGTTCAACTCGCCGGCCACGCTGGACCAGGCGCGCAGCAAGGTGGCGAGCGACCAGGCGCACGTCAACGAACTGGCGGCGCAGCTGCGCGTCGCGAACCTCGGCGCGCGCAGCGCCGAGATCGCCGCCGCCGAGCAGGAGGCGAAGGCCGCGCAGGCGCTGCTCGCGCAGGCCGAATGGCGCGTCGCGCAGAAGACCCAGCGCGTGCCGGCTGCCGCCGACGTGATCGACGTGCTGTACCGCGAAGGCGAGTACGTGCCGCTCGGCGGCCCGGTGCTGACGCTGCTGCCGCCCGGCAACATCAAGGCGCGCTTCTTCGTGCCCGAGGCGGTGCTGGGCAGCCTGGCCCTCGGCCAGCCGGTCAGCCTGGGCTGCGACGGCTGCGGCGCGCCGATTCCCGCCCGGCTGAGCTTCATCGCGCGCGAGGCGGAGTTCACGTCGCCGCTGATCTACAGCCGCGAGAACCGCGCGGCGCTGGTGTTCATGGTCGAGGCCCGGCCCGAGCCCGCCGAGGCGCGCCGCCTGCGTCCCGGCCAGCCGCTGCAGGTGCGGCTCGGCGCGAAATCATGAGCACCGCCCTCATCGACGTGCACGGCCTGACCAAGCGCTACGGCGGCCGCACCGTCGTCGACCACGTCGACCTGCGGGTCGAGAAGGGCCGCATCCACGGCTTCCTCGGTCCGAACGGCAGCGGCAAGACAACAACGATTCGCATGCTGTGCGGCCTGCTGACGCCGGACGACGGCGGCGGCACCTGCATGGGCCACGACATCCGCACGCAGGCGCGCCAGATCAAGCGGCAGGTCGGCTACATGACGCAGCGCTTCGGGCTCTACGAAGACCTGAGCATCGAGGAGAACCTCGATTTCATCGCCCGCGTGTATGCCGTGCCTGACCGGCGCGCCAAGGTCACCGCGACGCTCGGCCAGCTCGGGCTGCAGACGCGCCGCACGCAGCTCGCCGGCTCGCTGTCGGGCGGCTGGAAGCAGCGCCTGGCACTTGCCGCCTGCCTGATCCACGCGCCGCAGCTGCTGCTGCTCGACGAACCGACCGCCGGCGTCGACCCGGCGGCGCGGCGCGACTTCTGGGACCAGATCCACGACCTGGCCGCGGCCGGGCTGACGGTGCTGGTGTCGACCCACTACATGGACGAGGCCGAGCGCTGCCACGAGCTCGCGTACATCGCCTACGGCAAGCTGCTGACGCAGGGCACGGTGCAGCAGGTGATCGCGAGCGCGAAGCTCGTGACCTGGGCGGTGGCCGGCCCGGACCTGGTGGCGGTCGGCCACCGGCTGCGCGACGCGCCCGGCATCCGCACGGTGGCGCCGTTCGGCACCACGCTGCACGTCAGCGGCGACAGCGAGCAGGCGATCCGCGACGCGCTCGGCACGCTCGGCCGCTCCGACCTGAAGGCGAGCGCGATCGAGCCCAGCCTCGAGGATGTCTTCATCGCGCTGATGCAGGACGCGAAGGACAACTTCGCGGCCGACAAGCCATGAGCTGGCATCGCTTCATCGCCATCCTGGTGAAGGAGTTGCGCCAGGTGCGCCGCGACCGGCTGACCTTCGGGATGATGGTGATCGTGCCGATCATGCAGCTCGTGCTGTTCGGCTTCGCGATCAACAACGACCCGAAGCAGCTGCCGGCGGCCCTCGTCGTGCAGGACCACAGCGAGTTCACGCGCAGCCTGGTCGCGGGGCTCGAGAACTCGCAGTACTTCCGCATCACCGAGCGCCCGGCCGGCGTGGCCGAGGCCGACGCCCTGCTGGCTGCCGGCCGCGTGCAGTTCGCGCTCGTCGTGCCACCGGACTTCTCGCGCCGGCTGCAGCGCGGCGAACGCCCGGCGCTGCTGCTGGCGGCCGACGCCACCGACCCGGCGGCCACCGGCAACGCGGTCGCGGCGGTGAACAGCATCGCGCAGCGCGCGATCGGCCGCGAGCTGGATGGCGCGCTCGCCACGCTGCGGCCGGCCGAGCCGCCGTGGGAAATCCGCATCCAGCGCCGCTACAACCCCGAAGGCCTGACCAGCTACAACGTGATCCCCGGGCTGATCGGCGTGATCCTGACGATGACGATGGTGATGATGACCTCGCTCGCGATGACGCGCGAACGCGAGCGCGGCACGATGGAGAACCTGCTCGCGACGCCGGCCCGCCCGGTCGAGGTGATGCTCGGCAAGATCGTCCCCTACATCCTGATCGGCTATGTGCAGGTGGTCGTGATCCTCGGCGCCGCGCGGCTGCTGTTCAGCGTGCCGATGGAAGGCAGCGTGCTGCTGCTGTCGGCGGTGCTGGTGCTGTTCATCGCGGCGAACCTGGCGGTCGGCTTCACGTTCTCGACGATCGCGCGCAACCAGCTGCAGGCGATGCAGCTGACGTTCTTCTTCTTCCTGCCGTCGATGCTGCTGACCGGCTTCATGTTCCCGTTCCGCGGCATGCCGGGCTGGGCGCAGGCGATCGGCGAGGCGCTGCCGCTGACGCATTTCCTGCGCATCGTGCGCGGCATCCTGTTGAAGGGCAACGGGCTGGCCGAGGTGGCGCCGCACCTGTGGCCGATTGCGCTGTTCATGCTGGTGGCCGGCACGATCGCGCTCACGCGCTACCGGCAGACCGTCGACTGATACCCTCCACCCGACAACAACGACGAAAGGCGCTCGCATGCAACGGATCGTGATCGTGGGAGGTGGGGCCGGCGGCCTCGCGCTGGCCACCCAGCTCGGCAAGACGCTCGGGCGCAAGGGCGCGGCCGAGATCACGCTGGTCGATGCCGCCCGCACGCACGTCTGGAAGCCGCTGCTGCACCAGCTCGCGGCCGGCAGCTTCGACACCCATGCCGAGGAGATCGAGTTCCTCGCGCAGGCGCGCGGCCATCACTTCAAGTTCCGGCTCGGCCGGCTATCGGGCATCGACCGTGCCGCGAAGACGGTGCAGCTGGACGCGAGCTACGACGAGGCCGGCCGCGAGATCACGCCGGCGCAGACGCTGGCCTACGACACGCTGGTGATCGCGGTGGGCAGCCAGACCAACGATTTCGGCACCGCAGGCGCGGCCGAGCACACCATCAAGCTCGACAGCCCGCAGGCCGCCAAGCGCTTCAACGACCGGCTGATCAACGCCTGCATCCGTGCGCAGAGCGTGCCGCGCGCGGCCGGCAGCGGCCGCCTCACGGTGGCGATCGTCGGCGGCGGCGCCACCGGCGTCGAGCTGGCGGCCGAGCTGCATGCTGCGGCGCGCGTGCTCGCGAACTACGGCTTCGACCACATCCACCCCGAGAAGGACCTGCAGATCGTGCTGGTCGAGGCGGCGCCGCGGCTGCTCTCGCAGTTGCCCGAGCGCCTGAGCGAGGCGGCGGTGCGCGAGCTGCGCAAGCTGGCGATCGAGGTGCACACGAACGAGCGCGTCGTCGAGGTGACCGGCAGCAGCCTGAAGATGGCCAGCGGCAAGGTGATCGGCTCCGACCTCACGGTGTGGGCGGCGGGCGTGAAGGCGGCGGATTTCCTGCGCACGCTGGGTGGTGGCGAGGGCCGCGATCCGCTGGAGACCAACAAGCTGAACCAGCTGATGGTCAACGGCAACCTGCAGACCACGCGCGACCCGGCGATCTTCGCGTTCGGCGATTGCGCGGCCTGCCAGCAACCCGACGGCGCCTGGGTGCCGCCGCGCGCGCAGGCGGCCTACCAGGAGGCGATGTACCTGGTGAAGGCGATCCCGAAGCTGCTGGCGGGCCAGCCGGTGAAGCCGTTCGTGTTCAGCGACAAGGGCTCGCTGGTGTCGCTGTCGGAGTACTCGTCGGTCGGCAGCCTGATGGGCAGCCTGACGCGCGGCAGCCTGTTCATCGAAGGGCGCCTCGCGCAGTTCATGTACTGGGCGCTGCACAAGCAGCACCAGATGGCGCTGGGCGGCTTCTGGCGGATGGTGCTGGTGACCTTGTCAGAGTTCCTCGACCGGACCTACCGGCCGAAGATCAAGCTGCATTGATCCCCACTCCGTTCGGGCTGAGCCTGTCGAAGCCTTGGTGCCGTGCCAGCAGGCCCTTCGACAAGCTCAGTGCGAACGGGGTGCGGCATTGAGTGCGGCGAGCTGCGCCGGCGTGCCGACGTTCTCCCAGGCGCCGCGCCACACCTCGGCGCTGATGTGCCGCTCGCGCATGCCGGCGAACAGCAGCGGGCCGAGCGCTGCCTTCGCGCCCGGCGCGATGCCGGCGCACAGCGAGGCGCGGCACAGCGCGAGGTTGGCGTAGGTCCAGCGCAAGCCATCGGGCCCGGCCGAATCGGCCAGCCCGAAGCCGTCGGCGTCGAGCCCGAAATCGCCCTTCGCGTGGAACGCCGGGTTCGGCACCAGCCACAGGTGTGCCAGCAGCGAGCCGGCGGCGAAGCGCTCGCCTTGGGCGGTGTCGAAGCGGAAGCCCGGCGCGTGGATGTCGCCCGAGACGACCCAGAAGCACTCGTCCGGGCCATCGACCAGCAGCGGCAGCGCCTTCGCGATGCCGCCGGCCGTCTCGAGCGCGCCACCGTGGTCGCGGCCCTCCATCGAGTAGCGGATGCGCAGGCCCCAGCGGCTGCCGTCGCCGAGCGCGCCCGGGATCAGATCCTCCAGCCACGCGGTATTGATCACCACGTCGCGCACGCCATCGCGCGCCAGCGCTTCCAGGTGCCATTCGATCAGCGGCTTGCCGTGCACCGGCAACAGGGGTTTCGGCGTCGCATCGGTCAGCGGCCGCATGCGTTCGCCGCGGCCGGCGGCCAGGATGATGGCTTTCATTCCGCGTTTCATTCGGTACCCCGCAGCAGCGATTGGCGCTCGATCCGGGCTGGCTCGAACACGCCGAGCAGCGCATCGAGCAGCGCCTGCGCCTTGGCCGAGTTGTCGGCGCCGAGGTTGCAGACGTAGACGTCCAGCGTCACCGCCGCCAGTTCGGGCCAGGTGTGCACCGCGAGGTGCGATTCGGCCAGCAGCACGACGCCGGTGACCCCGCCCGGCGCCGGGAAGCGATGGAACAGTTCGCCGACCGGCTGCAGCGCCGCGGCCGCGACGGCCGCGAGGCAGCGCCGCCGCAACGCGTCGGGCTCGGTCATCGCGGGGTTGCCGGGGGCGCAGCCGCGCAGGTCGGCGGTGAGGTGCAGGCCTTGCATCGGCGGGATTATCGGCGGCGCCTAAAATGCGCCGCTTCCGCCCCCGCGCCCTCACGCGACCTTCCCGAACCCAACCCAGGAGCCGCCCGGCATGACTGCCCCCGCCCACGACACCACCTTGATGGCGAACGCCATCCGCGCCTTGGCGATGGACGCCGTCCAGCAGGCCAATTCCGGCCACCCGGGCGCCCCGATGGGCATGGCCGACATGGCGGTCGCACTGTGGGGCCGCCACCTGCGCCACAACCCGGCCAACCCGCACTGGGCCAACCGCGACCGCTTCGTGCTGAGCAACGGCCACGCGTCGATGATCCTGTACGCGCTGCTGCACCTGACCGGCTACGACCTGCCGATGAGCGAGCTGCGCAACTTCCGCCAGCTGCACAGCAAGACCCCCGGCCACCCCGAAGTGGGCTACACGCCGGGCGTCGAGACCACCACCGGCCCGCTCGGCCAGGGCGTCACCAACGCGGTCGGCATGGCGCTGGCCGAGAAGCTGCTCGCGAAGGAATTCAACCGCGACGGCCACGCCATCGTCGACCACCACACCTACGTGTTCCTCGGCGACGGCTGCCTGATGGAAGGCATCAGCCACGAGGCCGCCGCGCTGGCCGGCGCCTGGCGCCTGAACAAGCTGATCGCGCTGTACGACGACAACGGCATCTCGATCGACGGCAAGGTCGCACCGTGGTTCATCGACGACACCCCGAAGCGCTTCGAGGCCTACGGCTGGAACGTGATCGCCGCGGTCGACGGCCAGGACGTGAGCGCGGTCGATGCCGCGATCAAGGCGGCCAAGCAGGCGGACAAGCCGACGCTGATCTGCTGCAAGACCACCATCGGCAAGGGCTCGCCGAACCGCGGCGGCACCGCGAAGGCGCACGGCGAGGCGCTGGGCGCCGACGAGATCAAGCTGACCCGCGAAGCCCTCGGCTGGAGCTACGAGCCGTTCGTGATCCCCGAGCAGGCCTACGAGCAGTGGGACAGCCGCCCGGCCGGCCTCGCTGACGAGACGGCGTGGGTCGACGCCTTCGAGGCCTACTCGAAGGCCTACCCGGAACTGGCGGTCGAGTTCATCCGCCGCATGGACCACGAGCTGCCGAAGAACTTCGCGCAGACGCTGCTCGACGCCGCGGTCGCCGCGAACGCGAAGGCCGAGAACGTGGCCAGCCGCAAGGCCAGCCAGATCGCGCTGGAGTCGTTCACGAAGGCCTTGCCCGAACTGCTCGGCGGCAGCGCCGACCTGACCGGCTCGAACCTGACCAACACCAGCAGCACGCCGCCGCTGCGCATGGAAGCCGACGGCTCGCCGAACGGCGGGCGCCACATCAACTACGGCGTGCGCGAGTTCGGCATGGCCGCGATCATGAACGGCATCGCGCTGCATGGCGGCTTCATCCCGTACGGCGGCACCTTCCTGACCTTCAGCGACTACAGCCGCAATGCGATCCGCATGGCCGCGCTGATGAAGATCCGCGTGATCCACGTGTTCACGCACGACAGCATCGGCCTCGGCGAGGACGGCCCGACCCACCAGTCGGTCGAGCATGCCGCGGCGCTGCGCCTGATCCCGGGGCTGGATGTCTGGCGCCCGGCCGACACCGCCGAAACCGCGGTGGCGTGGGGCGCCGCGATCGGCAACCCGGGCCGCCCGAGCGCGCTGCTGCTGTCGCGCCAGAACCTGCCGTATGCGCCGAAGGCCGAGTTCGGGGCCGGCCAGCCGCAGGCCGCGGTCGACACCATCGCCAAGGGCGGCTACGTGCTGGCCGAGCCGGGCGAGGTGGGCCTGAAGAAGAAGGCGCAGGCGGTGATCATCGCCACCGGCTCCGAGGTGCAGCTCGCGCTGCATGCGCAGCAGCTGCTCGCGAAGCCCGAGAACGGCGCGATCGCGGTGCGCGTGGTCAGCATGCCCAGCACCTCGGTGTTCGACCGCCAGAGCGCCGCCTACAAGACCAGCGTGCTGCCGCAGGGCCTGCCGCGCATCGCGGTCGAGATGGGCGTGAGCGACGGCTGGTGGAAGTACGGCTGCGCCGCGGTGGTCGGCATCGACACCTACGGCGAGTCGGCACCGGCGCCGGTGCTGTTCAAGCACTTCCACTTCACGCCGGAGAACGTGGCCGACACCGTGCGTGTCGTGCTCGGCCGCTGATGAAGCGGGCGCTGGCCGGGCTGCTGCTCGGCCTGTCGGCGGCATGGGCGGCGCAGGCCGCCCCGGCCCTGCCCGAGCCGGGGCTCACGCTGCTGGAGCCGGCGGAGTTCGCGTGCCTGACGCCCGCCGCAGCGGATCGCAAGCCGATCGAATATCCGGAAGCGGCACGGCGTGCCCGGCTGTCGGGCGTGGTGCGGGTCAGGCTGGTGTTCCAGCACCCGCAGAAGGCGCCGCGGGTCAGCTTCATCACCTACGCCGACGTTGGCGAATTCAACGACCTGGTCGAAGACTACGTCTCGGCCTACCGGCTGCCGTGCCTGCGGGAAGACGCGGACCCGGTGACGGCCACCCAGGAGTTCGCGTTCAGGCCGGACGACGGGCAACCGGTGGCGTGGCGCCACTTGCGCGGGGAAGACGTCGACCTCGAGTCCGAGGCCTGCCGGCCGCGCTACCCCGCGAAGCCGCTGGAGTTTCCGCGCGAGGCGATGGATCGGGGTGCCGTGTTCGCTGTGCTGCTGGTCAAGATGACCTTCCACGGGCCGACCCGGCCGCCGGAGGTGGAGGTGGTCCACAAGGTGGGCGCGCCCCCTTTCGAGAGGGCCGTCACCCGTTGGGCCTCGCAGGTGAGGCTGCCGTGCCTGCGGGAGGACCAGGCCCTCAGCACCTTGCGGGTAGTCTCGTTCGAGCTCGACAGCCCGGGCCAGATCGTCCTCAAGGACCTCAGCCTGCAGCAGCTCGTGCCGGCCATCGACAAGCTCGACGAGCAGCACGTCCACTTCGACTTCAATGCGATGGGATGCCCGTTCGACGTTCGCCTGCGCCTGTTCCAGCCGATCCTGAAAAACTCGGTCGGCGAAATCGGGGTCGCCGATCCACGCCGCGACGCCTTCCTCGACTGGCTGAGCGGCATCTCGCTGAAGCTGCCGCCCCAGGCCTTCAGCCACGTGCTGGGCTCGACGATGACGGTGTCGGTGCCTTGTACCCAGCTTGATCTCCGCTGAATCCCCCGAGCGGCGACAATGGCACCCACGATTTTCCGCAAGCGCTAACTGGAGAGACATCTCATGACCATCAAGATCGGCATCAACGGCTTCGGCCGCATCGGGCGCATGGTGTTCCGCGCGGCCATCCAGAACTTCAAGGACATCGAGGTCGTCGCGATCAACGACCTGCTCGAGCCTGACTACCTCGCCTACATGCTGCAGTACGACTCGGTGGCCGGCCGCTTCGACGGCACGGTGGCGGTCGACGGCAACACGCTGATCGTCAATGGCAAGAAGATCCGCCTGAGCGCCGTGAAGGACCCGGCCGAGCTGAAGTGGGGCGAGGTCGGCGCCGACATCATCGTCGAGGGCACCGGCATCTTCCTGACCAAGGACACCGCCGCCAAGCACATCGCCGCCGGCGGCAAGAAGGTCGTGATGACCGGCCCGTCGAAGGACGACACGCCGATGTTCGTGTTCGGCGTCAACGACAAGACCTACAAGGGCGAGGACATCATCTCCAACGCCTCGTGCACGACCAACTGCCTGGCGCCGCTGGCCAAGGTGCTGAACGACAAGTGGGGCATCAAGCGCGGCCTGATGACCACCGTGCACGCCACCACCGCGACGCAGAAGACCGTCGACGGCCCGAGCAACAAGGACTGGCGCGGCGGCCGCGGCATCCTCGAGAACATCATCCCGTCGTCGACCGGCGCGGCCAAGGCCGTCGGCATCGTGATCCCCGAGCTGAACAAGAAGATCACCGGCATGTCCTTCCGCGTGCCGACCTCGGTCGTTTCGGTGGTCGACCTGACCGTCGAGCTGAACAAGGAAGCGACGTACAAGGAGATCTGCGCCGAGTTCAAGGCGCAGTCCGAAGGCGCGCTGAAGGGCATCCTCGGCTACACCGAGGACAAGGTCGTCGCGACCGACTTCCGCGGCGACCCGCGCACCTCGATCTTCGACGCCGACGCCGGCATCGCGCTCGACAGCACCTTCGTGAAGCTGGTGTCGTGGTACGACAACGAATGGGGCTACTCGAACAAGGTGCTCGAGATGGTTCGCGTGGTCGCGAAGTAAGCGCAGGTGCACTCGCGCCTCTTCGCGCTGGCCCTGGCGTGCAGCGTGGCCGCGGGCTCGGCGGCGGCAGCTCAGGCCGCTGACGAGTCCGGATGGTGCCCGCCCACCGGCCCGACCATCGGGCACGAGGTGGAGGCCGACAACAGCCTGCTGCTGCGTCCCGGCTGGGTGACGCTGCAGATGCATGTGCGGCCGGGCGCGGTGCCGGTCACCGACGTGCGCGTCGTCAGCGAGGCCGGCGGCCCGGGTCATGCCCGGCTCTGGCTGCCTCTCGTGCGGCAATGGACCGGCTGTGCGGCCAACCAGCGCGAGACGCTGTTCCGGATGCGGCTGAACTTCGGCGTCAAGGGTGCCTACCAGTTGCCCGAGAAGGAAGGCTTCGGCCTCTACGCCTTCAAGACACCGGCTGCGCCGCCGAAACTGGCACCGAACGACTGGGGCACCGGCATCTGCCCGATCCGGGCAACCCTCGTCTTCAGGCAGCCCGCGGCGCCCAACGTCATCACGGCCGTCGAAGGCGCGGGCGGCGAACCGGTCGCGGACTGGTTGCGTACGCTCGTGCCGGACCGCGACTACATGGTGCCGGGCGACGAGGGCAACCGCGTCGAGTTCGATTGCAAGGTCGACAAGGGACAGATCGTCTTTTACGAACGCTGACCCGTGGCCCCGGGGCCGCGATCCGTTGGATATTCACGGCACTTGAAACGCAGTTGTCTCCATGCGTGTCAACCGATGTCCGGTTCACCCCTGGACACAAGGCGGCTGCCTACACTGGCCGCTCCGGGCTGCGCGCCCCTCCCAGGTTGTCCCATGAAGCGACTCATCGTCTCCTGCATCGCCTCGCTGCTGGCCGCGTCACTCGCACCGGCGGCATCGGCGGCCGAGCGTGCACCTGCCGTGCACAAGATTCCCGCCGAGATGCAGGCACGGGTGATCGTCAAGTTCAAGGCGGACTCGAGCGCGATGCGGGCGCTGTCGGTGGCGAGCGGCGGCAGCAGCAGCGCGCAGGCGGCACCGCAGCAGGCGCAGGCGCTGTCGCAGCGGGTCGGCCTCGCGCTCAGCGACGGCCAGGCGCTGTCGGCCCGCAGCCAGCTCGTGAAGGCGAGCGGCCTCAGCTCGGCGGACCTCGCGGCACGCCTGTCGGCCTTGTCCGATGTCGAATACGCCGTGCCGGACGGCCGCCGCCGCGCCTTCGCGGCACCGAACGATCCGCTGTATGCCGGCGGCGCGAGCGTGTCGCCGACCGTCGGCCAGTGGTACCTGCGCGCATCGAGCGGCAGCGTGGTCTCGGCGATCAATGCCGAGACGGCCTGGGCGCTCACGACCGGCAGCAGCAGCGTCGTCGTCGCGGTGCTGGACACCGGCATCCGCACTGACCACCCGGAGCTCGCCAGCAAGCTGCTGCCGGGCTACGACTTCATCAGCGATGCCGCCACCGCGAACGATGGCGGCGGCCGCGACAGCGACCCGAGCGACCCCGGCGACTGGATCACCTCGGCCGAGGACGCGAGCGGCGACTTTGCCGGTTGCGGCGCCGAGGACAGCAGCTGGCACGGCACGCAGACGGCCGGCCTGGTCGGTGCGTCGACCAACAACGGCGTCGGCATGGCCAGCATCGGCCGTGACGTGAAGCTGCTGCCGGTGCGCGTGCTCGGCAAGTGCGGCGGTTCTGACAGCGACATCATCGCAGCGATGCGCTGGGCCGCCGGCTTCACGGTGCCCGGCGTCACCACCAACCCGAACCCGGCCAAGGTGCTGAGCCTGAGCCTCGGCGGCGAGGGCAGCTGCTCGCTGGCCTACAAGGACGCGATCACCGAGCTGACCACCGCCGGCGTCGTCGTCGTCGCGGCCGCCGGCAACGATGGCCTCGCGGTCAACGTGCCGGCCAACTGCCCGGGCGTCGTCGGCGTGGCCGGCGTGCGCCACACCGGCACCAAGGTCGGCTACTCCAGCCTCGGGCCAGAGGTTGCGATCGCCGCGCCGGCGGGCAACTGTGTCAACACCACCGGCGCCTGCCTGTACCCGATCCTGACGACCACCAACACCGGCACCACCGGCCCGGGCACCAGCACCTATTCCGACGGCAGCAACACCTCGCTCGGCACCAGCTTCTCGACACCGCTGGTGGCCGGCACGCTGGGCCTGATGTTCTCGGCCGATCCGGCACTGACGCCGGCGCAGGCGATCAGCGCGCTGAAGAGCACGGCGCGCGCGTTCCCCACCACCGGCGCCGGAACCGGCGTCGCGGCCTGCCATGCGCCGAACGCGACCGCGCAGTCCGGCGAGTGCTACTGCACGACGGCCACCTGCGGTGCCGGCCTGCTGGACGCCGGCGCGGCGGTGGCGGCCGTGGCCCAGGCGGTGGCGCGCATCGATGCCGGCTCCGGCAGCGTCGCCGCCGGTTCGACGATCACGTTGAGCGGCAGCGGCTCGTCGGCGCCGGCCGGCCACGCCATCACCGGCTACCAGTGGACGCTCACCGCCGGCAGCAACATCGCGAGCTTCACCAGTGCCACCAATGCCGCGACCGCGACGGTCGCGACGACGGCGGCCGGCAGTTTCACCGTGAGCCTGACCGTCACCGACGACGCCGCGCACCAGGCGACCAGCACCGCCTCGGTCACCGTGACGGCTGCCTCGACGCCGACCACGCCGACGACCCCGAGCGCCTCCGCCCCCAGCGGCGACAGCGGCGGCGGCGCCCTCGGCTGGCCGTGGCTGGCCGGGCTGCTCGCAGCGGTGCTGGCGCTGCAGCAGCCGTGGCGCACGCGTCGCCGCTGAAGACCCTTGCACACAACTTGAGGCCCCGCATTGGGGCATGATCTCCGCTCGACGGAGACATCCCCATGCGCCACTTCCTGACCTTCTCCAGCACCCTCGTGGTGCTCGGGACCCTGGCCGCCGGCCATGCCGCTGCGGCAACGCCCCTGCCGGACCGCTTCCTGCCGGCCACCTCGCCGGCGCCCCGCGCGCTCGGTCTGCTGGTGAAGCTGAAGGACGCGCCGTCGCACGAACAGGCCGCGGCGCTCGGCACCACGAAGGCGGGCACCGAGCGGCTGCAGGGCGTGATGCGCGCCTCCGGCCTCGCGCCGCTGAAGATCTCGCCGAACGGGCGCGCGGCGCAGCGGGTCGATTTCGACCACGTGCTGTCGGCCGGTGAAGCCGCGACGATGGCCGCCCAGGTGCGGGCCCAGCCGGAGGTCGAGTGGGTCGTCACCAACGACCTGGAGCGCCGGCTGGCGCTGCCGAACGATCCGCGCTTCCCGAAAACCGTCAGCACCACCGGGCAGTGGTGGTTGCAGCCGGTCAGCGGGTCGAACGCGAACGTAGCGAGCGACCGGATGCGCGGCGTGCCGGGTGTGCAGCTCGCCTGGGACACGACGCAAGGCAATGCCGCGGTCACGATCGCGATCCTCGATTCGGGCGTCACCACGCACCCGGACCTGTCGGCGGCGCGCTACTGGCCGGGCCGCGATTTCGTCTCGGAGATCGAGTACGCGAACGATGGCGACGGCTGGGACACCGATCCGAGCGACCCTGGAGATTGGGTCACGCAAGCCGATCTGAGCAATGCAGCGTTTGCCGGCTGCGGCGTCGAAGACAGCTCGTGGCATGGCACCACGACGGCCGGCATCGCGGCCGCATCCAGCAATGACGGCACCGGCGTGGCCGGCGTCAACTGGACCAGCCGGGTGCTGCCGGTGCGCATCTCCGGCAAGTGCGGTGCGACGGTCGGCGACATCGTCGACGGCATGCGCTGGGCGGCAGGGCTGCAGGTGAGCGGCGCGCCGCTCAACCCGCACCCCGCGCGCGTGATCAACCTGAGCTTCGGCGGCAGCAACGACTGCAATGCCGCCTACCAGAGCGCGATCAACGACCTGGCCACGGTGAACGCCGTCGTCGTCGCCCCCGCCGGCAACGAGAGCGGCAAGGTGACGCGCCCGGCCAACTGCAGCGGCGTGGTCGGCGTCGCCGCGGTGAACCGCGACGGCTTCAAGGCCAGCTACTCGAACCTTGGTCCCAGCATCCAGATCGCCACGGTCGGTGGCGACACCTCGCAGATCGGCGCGTGGGGCAACACGATCAACGACGACGGCCTGCTGACGATCAGCAACGGCGGATTCAGCACCCCCGGCACGCCGATCTACGCCAACGAGTTCGGCACCAGCTTCGCGACGCCGCTGGTGTCCGGCGTGCTGAGCCTGATGGTCAGCGTGAATCCGAACCTGACGACTGCGCAGATGATCGACGGGCTCAAGCGCAGCGCGCGGCCACACGTCACGTCGCCGGTGATCGGCGCGTGTTCGAACTCGAACCCGGGCCGCTGCCTCTGCACCACGAGCACCTGCGGTGCCGGGCTGATGGATGCGGCGCAGGCCCTGGCGTACGCGGCGAACCCGACCGGCTACACCGCGCCGAACTGGCCATCGGTCGTGATCGACACCCCGGCGCTGCGCGCCGCCGCGGCCCAGGGCCAGGACCTGCCGTCGAACGGGCTGGGCAACGATCCGCCGATCAACCCGCCGGGCGACGATGGCGGCGGCGCACTCGGCTTCGGCTGGCTGTTCGGGCTGCTGGCGGCGGTGGCCGCGCTGCGGCGCAAACACCATTCGGCCTGAGTCAAGAATCCGTTCGGGCTGAGCCTGTCGAAGCCGGCGCATTGCCGGAGCGTTTCGACGAGCTCAACGCGAACGGGCCGCGAACGCTCTCATCGCAGGCTTCGACAGGCTCAGCCCGAACGGATCTACTTCGAACAGCTGCCGAACGGCCGGCCCAGCAACGCGTCGGATTTCAGCGCCATCACCTGCGCCCACAGCGCGTCGTCGGCGCGCGGGATGCGCAGCGTGTGGCTCACGCCCGGTGCCGACAACTGCGCGACCCGCGCGGTGCGCACGCCGCGCTGCGTCAGCTCGGCCAGCGCCTTGTCGGCCGTGTCCTTGTTGTCGAAGCGGCCGAGCGACAAGCCGACCTCGAACTCCGGTGCGTTGCGCAGCTCCTCGTACGGCACCTTCATCCGCTTGAGCTCGTCTTCCTTCTTCTGCAGGCCTTCGCGGTTCGGGTACCTGCCCATGTAGACCATCCAGACCGCCGGCAGCTCGTTGCGCACACTGCTCCAGCTGCCGGGCGGCAAGGCGCCCTGCAACGCGGACTCGGCGCTCGCGATCTGCGCCGGCGTGTACGGACCTGCCTCCAGGCAGGCCAGCGCCGGCTCGCCCGGGCCGCCGCCCGGGGCC